>NZ_WUEH01000010.1 GCF_010468615.1 Pseudodesulfovibrio sp. JC047
AAAAAGCGCGGGAGAGCTTTCCAATAAAAGAAAGTCTCCCGCGCTTTTTTGTCGCGGACATTCCATGCCCTGACCTCACGTCATCGGGCACCCCTCGCCGAGAGGCGACATGGGATTCCAAAGGCCCTCGGCCTTTGGCAGGTCCAGGACAGCGTCCTGGTCTCTCCGAAGGAGACCGCCGGTAGGCACTCCCTCCCCAACCTTACACTTCCAACCAGTTCAACCGCCCCCGACTCATATGGGATTTTCATCCTCGTCGGACTCGCTGCAAAACTCGAAAAGGACCTCCAAAAAACACTTGAGAGCTGGGGATTTGTCGTTTTTGCGCCACACGAGTTTGAGGGGGGTATTGTGAACTTCGCCCTGAAAATCGAAAGGGACCATCCGAACGCCATGGGGAAGCACCGCGCGCATCCGTTCCGGGACAAATCCGATTCCCATGCCTGCGGCAATGAGTGAAAGCTTGGTCTGATGCGTTTTGGCTTCTTGGACAATGCGGGGCTGCACACCATATTTGTAATATCGGCCGATCGCCCGATCATACGCATCGGGATAATGCTCTCGGGAAAACATGATGAACGGTTCCTTGTCGATATCCTTGTATCCCGCGAGGGATTTGGTTGCCAGAGGATGGTCGGAATGAACCGCAAGGAAATACCGATCCGCCATGAACGTCTTGGCCTTGAGATGGTAATGATTGGCGTAACAATAATGAGAAAACCCGACATCGAGATCGCCGGCCCGCAAGGCGTTGTTCTGGTCAGAGGACTGCATCTCTCTGATATCCAACATGATACCGGGATATTTCTTACGAAACGCAGTCACTCCCTTGAAAAAATCTGTGTGCAGACCGGAACTGAGAAATCCGACACGTAACTTGCCGATAAGCCCGTCGGCCATCATGTGCATTTTCTCGATTCCCCCTTCGAGGGTCGCAAGGGTATCGCGGGCAATGGCCAAAAACATGCTTCCTTCATCGGTCAAAGACACCTTGCGACTGGTCCGCTCAAGGAGCATGACCCCCAGCTCCTCTTCGAGCCGCTTTATCTGCTGAGAAAGCGGGGGCTGCGCAATGTGACACCGCTCGGCGGCCCGACCAAAATGCAATTCCTCTGCCACTGCGATAAAATACCTGAGTTGTCTGAGTTCCATGATTAAGAGCTACAACATATCAATCGTGGTGTAAATATATATTGGACATATTGATAGCTCCTTTTTTATCGTTGAAACAAACTGAAGGGAGCATCCAATGCACAGGAATTCAAAATTTGAACGGCGTCTTTTGTGGGGAATAATGATAGTTCTACTCAGTGCGGGGATCGGATCGGCAAATCAGACCACCGGGGACACAGCGGTACGCATATGTCCAAATGGAGCGTCTCCGATGGACATGGTGATGGATAAGAAACACACCGTGTATACGGCCTGCGCTCAAACAGGTGAGATATTCTGTTCGACATTTGGCGGGAAGACCGTCCTGTATGCAACGGTGGACGAAACCGCGACGGCACTGGCTGTGGATCATGAACGGATCGTGTATGTCGGAACGCAATCAGGACGAATATTCGCGGTGCGTTTGGATGGCCGGATAGACGAGGTATATCGCGGCACACAACGTATTGTCGGGATAGGGATAGACAGGGATGCGGGTCTGCATATCGCAATGGAAGATGGCACACTGGTGCGGGTGCCCGCAAAAAAACGGCTGGACAGCCAACCGTAATCAGAAATTGAGGGTGTGGACCTTCTTGGCGGTTCGACCTTTGCCACCGGACTGTTTGGTGGAACTGAATATTTTTGGCTCGGCCATCTTCATGAGCTTCGCCGCTTCAGCGTTGAGTGGATTTCGATCCAATGCCGATTTGGCATTGTTGTAGACATCTCCCCATTCGCGTTGGGCAAGATGCAATTTGGCCAGCCTCAAATACAGACTTTCACTCGGCCCGAGCCAACGCATGGCGTCCTTGGTGGCGGCAATGGCCTTCATGGTCTCGTGCATTCCTTCATAACTCAGGATCAAGGCGTTGTGGGCACGGGCGTCGTTGTTCTGTGTCTCCAGGGCCTTGAGCAGATACGGCACGGCCTCGGAGAACATGCCGGACATCGCCATCCTGTTGCCGATATCAGAATTGATACCGTCGATATCCTGAAAATATTCGGAAATCTTCGAATACAATTTGCGCGCTTCAAGCTGATGGCCGGACTGAGCCAGATTGGCGGCCTTGATGAGATTGTCATCCAAGACGCTCAATCGTTTCCGAATCTTGGCCACACGGGCCTTTTCCATGGCTTCCCCAAGCTTCTTATGAAGCCGCATCAACGTCTGATAAAAGGCTTTCTCCTTGCCTTTTTCATACTTCAGTCCTTTGGGGAAAAGCTTTTGCATCATCTTCATCTTGTTCAGATCACGCAGAGCCTCATCCAAATGGGCATGAATCTCGAACTTTTCCGCCCCAAAGACCTGACGGGTCATCAGTCCTCGTATCGCATTTGCCAAACAGCGAAGAGTCCGTAAATAATCACTTTTCTTGGCGTATGCACGGGCACGGGCAATGTCTTCCCGAATTTCCTTGGCAGTCATCTTCACCCCTGAAAAAAACATCGATTTCTCTATCAAATACACTGAGATTCTTACTGAAAGTACTACACGCTCCACATTTTATCAAGCAAGGCCGATGCGACCTTCTTTTTTTTACCGCAGCGTGCCTCCTCAAGGAGTTGACGCACCGTATACGCCCACGCTAGCCTCTTCCATTATATATCGTATCAAGAAGCCTTTCGGAGTTACTTGTGAACAGTTATCTCGTTATTATCGTGGCGTCTCTCATCGTGGCATGGCTGCTCGGCATTCTTTCCAATACCATGAACACACGGGCGTTAACGCCTTCTCTGCCCGAAGAATTCAGTGATGTTTTTGACGCGGAAAAATACCGCCAATCACAAGCGTATACCCGGGCCTCAATGCGCTTTGCCTCCTGGAACGACACATACACCACAGCCATTGTGCTGCTCTTCATCTGGGGCGGAGGATTCCACCTGCTGGATCAGGCGGTCCGTGCGCTTGATCTCTCCGCATTGTCCACGGGTCTCGTGTATATCGGTGCCCTTGCCCTGGCCAGCGGCATCCTGAATCTCCCCTTTGAAACATACCACACTTTCGTGCTCGAAAAAACATTCGGCTTCAATACCACCTCATTGGGCACATTCGTGATGGACCGACTAAAAGGGCTGATCCTGACCGGTGTGATTGGTGGTGTGCTGGTGGCCGCGATTCTTCTCTTTTTCCAAAAAACCGGAAGTTACGGCTGGCTGTATTGTTGGGGATTCGCGGTCCTGTTCTCACTCGGACTCACCTATGTGGCCCCGACCTGGATTCTCCCCCTGTTCAATACCTTCACTCCGCTGAAAGCGGGAGAACTCCGGTCCGCACTGGAAGCGTATGCTGAGTCTGCGGGATTCGAACTGACTGGCATCTTTGTCATAGACGGTTCCAAACGCTCTACCAAAAGTAATGCGTTTTTCACGGGATTCGGCAAACGGCGACGCATTGCCCTCTTTGATACACTTATCAAGGAAATGACCACCGATGAAATCGTGGCTGTCCTGGCCCATGAAGTCGGACACGCCCAATTGGGGCATATCAAAAAACGCCTCTTCACCGGCATCGTCAAAACCGGGGCCGTCTTCTTTCTCATGTCCCTGTTTCTCGATTCGCACCCACTTTTTGACGCCTTTGGCATTAAACAGCCATCCATCTATGCCGGATTGGTCTTTTTCATGTTGCTCTACACGCCGATATCCCTGGTCATGGCCGTGATCTCAAATCGGATGTCACGGACGCACGAATACCAGGCGGACGCCTTTGCCGCGTCAAGTACGGGACACCCGGACAGCCTGATTTCAGCCCTGAAAAAGCTCTCGGCCACCAACCTGTCCAATCTGACCCCACACCCGTTCACGGTCTGGCTTGAATACAGTCACCCGCCGGTCATTGACCGAATCAAGGCGTTGCACTCGCTTCGGCCATAGAAAGTACTCCACAAAAAACGGCGCGCCATGGGACTTCCATGACGCGCCGTCTTTTCGTCCAAAAAAACTGAGAGGCTTTTAGCCCGCAGCACGAGCCGCAACCTTGGCGGCCTCCTCTGCCTTGCCTTGCGCTTCAAGCGTTTCCACAAGCGTCTCCCAATAGGCATCGCTTCCCGGGGACAACGCAGCAGATTGTCGAGCCAGGACCTCGGCAATCTGTGGATCTTCTCCCTGATCGAGATAAAGCTTGGCGAGCATGTGCATGGCCTGATGGTCATTATGATCCGCCTTCAGGGCAAGATGCAGATATTCGCGAGTCCCCTCAACCTCTCCCAACTTGTAGGAAACACGAGCCAACGAGCGATACACCATGCGTTCACCGCCCGGCTGCACAATGGCCTTCTTGTACAACGCGGTCGCTGCGTCCAAACGCCCACCCTTTTCCTCGATCGAACCGAGCCGCACCAAGGAATAGACATGTCCCGGTTCCGCCTTGAGACACTGATGATACGAGGTTGCCGCACGTTTGAGGTCGCCAAGACGATGGTTGGCCCACCCGAGATTGTACAGGGCGAGCACGTCGTTCTTGTCCAGCGACACCACACTCTCGAATTCGTGACGGGCCTCTTCAAAACGACCAAGTTGGCCATAACAAATGCCAAGGGAATTCCGGGCAAGCAAATTGTTCTCGTCAGCCAACAGGGCTTGTTTGAATTCCTCAATCGCCCCGTAAATATCGCCGTCCATGAATTTTCGATCCGCCGACAGATTCATGGAAATCGAATCAAAAACGGCCACGTGCGGTTCGGGCAACAAGAGCGCATGTTCCAGAGCCTTGCGGGAATTTTCAAGAATGTCAGCCCTGTCGAAATTCAAGAAAGGATAATGACTGGCACCGATGGAAATCTTGATTCCCAAGCCGTCCTCAGCCTGTTTCTCTATTTCGAGACACCGTTCAAGCAGGGTCTCCCGGGCGATTCCCTCTTGAAAAAAGATCATACCATTCAGGCCATATCGGCCGCCGGTTGCCGTCTCGCCGAACGCCCCCTGAGCCAGTCTGGCCACATTCATGGCCATCTGATCCATGCCGTCCTGATACCCGTCTGTCTGTTCGTCGGGTTGATCGAGAATGCGAATAAGGATTAATCCAAAGGTTTCAGGCGTCAATCGAGCCTCGGAAAACCAGGAAACAAAATCTGAATATCGGTAAAGTTTGGTGGCTGCATCCGTATTTGGCATACGCTCGTCCTTGACGTCCTCCATATCTGTGAACAGGCTTTCCTCGCCCTCTATCAATTTGAGTCGATCAGACTCTTCAATCGTCCACGCCGCATCGCCAAGATGTAAAATTTCGGCAAATGCCACATCATCCCGAACCTCAACCAGAACAATCTCTCCCTTGAAAGGCGATGGAACCACTGTCTGTCCACCCTTGGGAGCACGCACGAGAAACCGTTGGCCGACCTTGGCCCCTGCTGCTTCGCCCAGAGAAACCATGAGTCTGTTCATGGGCAACACTTCAAGGATACGTCCACCCCGAGCCAGGATGTCAGCATAGCCAAACACCCGGTTCCGACCTTGAGCCTTGGCAACAGCCATGCCTTCACGAGCCTTGCGCACGATCATCCGCGCCTGCTCCGATCCGGTTCGCCGAAATTGCGCCCCTTCAAGCCCCTGCGGGTAACACACGTAGCCGAGACTGCCGGTCACGCGAAGGGTATCGCGGGTCATCTCATCAATGAAAGACAACTTGCTGATACCGGACCGGATGACTTCGGAAAGCTGGAAACACGCACGCGGCTTGGCATCCGGCACCAAAATGGCGAACTTGTCGTTGGCAAAACGGGAGACAGTCGTATATTTGGGGCACACCATATGGAGCAAATGGCCGATTTCCGCAAGGATATCATCGCCCTTCAAATACCCATACCGTTCGTTCACCGGCTGAAAGGTATCCAAATCAAGAAAAAGGACACCAAAGGTCCCGGAAAAGGAAAGATCTGTCGTTCGGGACTCAACCCCACTCCGGCAACTGCCGGCAGCCAGACATCCCTGAACCTGCTCTATGGCCTGTTCCAGTTCTCCAAAAAAGAAATTTCGCGAATACAGACCGGTCAACGGGTCCGTGATCGCCTTCTTGTACAGGGCGAGTTTCTCCAACACAGACCCGGCAAGGGCCATGATGTATTTGGGAGCCGTGGCCGGAGCCGTGAGCCGAACGCCCTTGGCAATAAAAAAGCACAGCATCTTGCCCTGAAACACCAACGGCAGAATCAGTTCCTTGTCCTCGGCCCGATATTCCGGTTCGGGAATGGTCGTGGCTTCCTCGCGGGGGAAAAACAGGCTGTAGGAAGTAAAAGGAAGGAATTCAGCGATACAATCCTTGATGGTATGCTCGAAATCGATCAACTCCTGAGGGGTGAACGAAATGGTCCCATCCGCAAAGATATCTTTTTTTGTCCTCATAATACGGGAGACTACAACGTGACCGTTTTTTTCTCAAACATTAAGTTGCCCCCACCCTCATGGGCTGATCGATATTGACAGGCACACGCCCCAAATCTACGCAAACCGCTGCCGCCCAAGACTCCCCGCTCGACTTGGCGGCTGATTCAACTATATCAATACATCTTGATATAAACATTTTGTTTGACGCCACCCCGCAAATCTGTCAGGTGTTCATCATACTTCGAGAGAGCAATGAAAATATTCACCGATCCAATAGAATTGCAAAAGCACTGCCTGTCATGGCGAAACCAGGGACTGACCATTGGTCTGGTGCCGACAATGGGGTTCCTGCACGACGGGCACCTTTCACTGATCGACATGGCCCGGGCCTCCTGCGACAAGCTGGTTGTCACCCTGTTCGTCAACCCGACACAGTTTGGCGAAAACGAGGACCTCGGCAACTACCCCAGCGATTTCGACGGGGATTGTGCCAAGGCCAAGGCCCATGGCGCAGACCTGATTTTTGCTCCGGCACCGGATGCCATGTATGCCCCGGACCATGCCACATGGGTCACCGTGCCGAGCCTCGGCACCCATTTATGCGGCGCATCACGGCCCGTTCATTTCCGTGGTGTCTGCACGGTCGTCACCAAATTGTTCCAGCTCGTTCAGCCCACCACCGCTGTTTTCGGACAAAAGGACTGGCAACAACTGGCCATTCTCCGACGCATGGTCCGCGACCTGAATATTCCAGTCGAAATCATCGGACATCCCATTGTCCGTGAAGCCGACGGACTGGCTCTCAGCTCCCGCAATGCGTACCTGACCGAATCGGAAAGAGCCGCTGCCCCAGCCATCCGCCAGGGACTGCTTCGCCTCGCCGAAAAAATCCGTGAAGGCGAACGCGACGGCCACAAGGCGACGGAATTTCTCACCAACGAATATGCTTCCACGCTGCCCATGGGGACCGTGGATTATATAGAACTGGTCACACCGGATTCCATTGAACCCGTCACGACCATCACCTCCCCGGTCCTGGCCGCAGTGGCTATCCACCTTGGCAAGGCCCGACTCATAGACAACATTTTGATAGAGGTATGATCGAATGGCTCAACGATGTTTTTTGAGTGCCAAGATCCATGGTGCCACCATTACGTGTGCCAATCTGGAATATAGAGGCAGCCTGTCCATCGATCCCATCCTGATGCAGGAAGTCGGCATTCTCCCCTATGAACAGATTGATGTGTACAACGTCAACAACGGCGAACGGTTGACCACCTACGCCATTTCCGGCGGTCCCGGTGAGATTTGTCTCAACGGAGCAGCCGCCCATAAGGGAAAAGTCGGCCAACGGGTCATCATCGCATCCTACATTTGGTTGGATGAAGACGAAATGAAAACCCGCAAACCACGCGTTATCATAGCTGATGAAAACAACGGCATCGACGAAATTCTCGAGTGCGATCTCACCCCGAATTCATCGACGCTTCTTACAGCAGTATCCTTAAAGGAGGACTCTGATGCAGATTGAAGGCAAGTACCTGTTCACTTCCGAATCCGTGACTGAAGGGCACCCCGACAAAGTCGCCGACCAGATTTCCGACGCCATTCTGGACGCCATTATCGGCCAGGATTCCATGGCCCGCGTTGCCTGCGAAACATTGGTGACAACCGGCATGGCCTTCATTGCTGGTGAGATATCCACCACCGCATATGCAGATTTCCCCGAGATCGTCCGTGCCACCATCAAGGACATCGGATACAACTCCGCCGACACCATGGGATTCGACTGGCAGACCTGCGCTGTCATCTCTGCGGTTGATAAGCAGTCCCCGGATATCGCCCAGGGCGTTGACCGCGCAAAGCCTGAAGAACAGGGAGCGGGTGACCAGGGCATGATGTTTGGCTATGCCACCAACGAAACCCCGACCCTGATGCCGACCCCCATCTACTACGCACATCAGCTGTCCAAACGCCTGACCGACGTTCGCAAACAAGGCATCATCGACTATCTGCGCCCGGACGGGAAAACCCAGGTCTGCGTTGAGTTCGACAACGGCAAACCCGTGCGCATCGACAACGTCGTGGTCTCCTCTCAGCACGCCGAGGGCATCGAATTGGCCGATCTTCAGGCCGCCATCAAGGAAGAGGTCATCATGAAGACCCTCCCTGAATCGCTCATCGACGAAAATCTCAAGACATATATCAATCCCACAGGCCGTTTCGTCATTGGTGGCCCAGTTGGTGACTGCGGCCTGACTGGACGCAAGATCATCAACGACACCTATGGTGGAGCCGGTGGTCACGGTGGTGGCGCATTCTCTGGTAAAGACCCGTCCAAGGTGGACCGCTCCGGTGCCTACATGGCTCGGTACGTCGCCAAGAACGTGGTCGCTTCCGGTCTGGCCGCCCAATGCGAAGTCCAGATCGCCTACGCCATCGGCGTCGCTGATCCCGTTTCCGTAGTCGTGTCCTCACGCGGCACCGGCCAGGTTTCCGACGAACAGTTGACCAAGGCCGTCACCGAAGTCTTTGACATGCGTCCCTATTACATTCTGGAACGCCTGAACCTGCGCCGTCCCATTTTCCAAAAATCCACCAACTACGGTCACTTTGGCCGCGAGTTGCCTGAATTCACCTGGGAACAGACCGACGCTGTTGACGATCTCCGCACTGCCTGCAAGATCTAAGGACAAAACACATCAGATACACGCCCGGTCCGACACTGTCGGACCGGGCTTTTTTTTAGCGATACGTGTCACTGTGCGTCATGATTTGACCCACTTCATTCCTGCCAGCCTTTTTCCTCGACCACCATCTCATACAAAATCAAGCCCCCGCTCCACACAATTGTTGACATTGCAACAATTGTCCCCTAAAAACCATTTCTCACGAGAACAATTAACATGTCAACAAAAGGTTCACATGACCGATCACGACACACGCCGCAGCACAAGTCTGGGGTATAGAATCAGTCGTCTTTCCCGACTCAACAGTTGTCTTCTTGATGCCTGGCTTGAAAAACACGGTCTGTGTTCCGGACAAATCCCCTACATCATCTCCACCGTGGAAAAAGAAGGGCAAACCCAAGAAACCCTCTCGACACTCATTAGCGTGTGTCCAGCCGCAACAGCCCGCATGTTGAAAAACATGGAGGCTTCGGAATTGGTCATACGAAAGGGAAATCCAAACAATCGGCGACAGAAACTGGTCTATCCCACAGAAAAGGCCAAAGAGTTGTACACTGTCCTGATCCCACTGCTCGACACCCACAACCACGTCATGTTCAACGGATTTTCCCACGCGGAAAGGGTCCAGGCACGCACAATGCTTGACCGCATTTATGACAATGTTCACAGCAAACTCAAGGAAGTGAAAAATACATGATTTCGGAAAAAGAACGCACCGCAGGACTTTGGGCCATTACCATTACCCAATTTTCGTTGGTGTTCATGCTTTCATCCGTTGCCGTGGCTGTCCCGTCACTTGGCAAGGAATTCGGCGCAACCGCCGCACAACTCGGATTGGTCGAATCAGGATATATCGCGGCAGTGACCATGCTATTGTTCCCTGTGACCCGATTGGCCGACATGACGGGACGCGGATTCATCTTTGCCATGGGCATGGCCGTATTCACCACCATCAGTCTGATCCTGCCCCTGTCCGAATCTATCGAGCAATTCATCCTGCTCCGCGTCTTTCAAGGGGCTGGCGGCGCAATGATGGTCACCACAGGGCTGGCCATTCTTGCTGATCTTTTCACCGGCCAAAAACGGTCCATGGCCCTGGGCATTGCCTCGGCAGGTATCTATGTCGGCCTTTCCGCCGGGCCATGGCTCGGTGGCATTATCGCTTCAGCCATGGGCTGGCGAGCCATATTCTACATCAGTGCCATTCCGTGTTTTCTCTGCCTCGTCGTCACAATTTTCGCGCTCCCGGTCAAACCGAAACGCACCCCCTGCCCTCCGTTTGACTGGGGTGGCGCGATCCTCATTGCCATCGGCATGGTCATGCTTTCCCAAGGTGGTTCACTTTTTGACACGACCGCAGGCAAAATAATGCTATCCGTGGGGATCATCGCCCTCATTGCCTTCGTGCTCTGGGAAAAGCATGTCAAGGCACCCCTGCTGGACATGACGCTCATTCAGACCAATCACTCATTTGCTTTGGGGAGCATGGTCCAGTTCATCAGCTATGCCTCGACCTTTGGGGTGACATTTCTGCTTTCGCTTTATCTTCAGATTGCCCAAGGCATGACGCCAGGCCAGGCCGGAACCATCCTCATGGCCCAGCCCCTCATGCAGACGCTCTTCTCGCCGATCAGTGGAAAATTATGTCAACGATGGGCAGCACATCATATCGCAACCGTAGGAATGCTTCTTGCGACAGCAGGACTAGGCGCAGCCATTTTCGTGGGAGATCAAGCGACATTGTGGCATATTCTCGCCATCCTCGGACTCTGCGGATCAGGCAGTGCCATTTTTGCGACGGCCAACACGGCGGTCATCATGGGTGCTGTTGAAAAGGAACATTACGGTATCGCCTCGGCCATGGTTGCCGGAATGCGGACCACCGGCATGACCATCAGTCTGGTCTTCATCAGCGCAGTTCTGGCCAGCATGGTCGGTCCCTCCGACCTGCATACGGAAAGTGCTCCCCTGTTCATCAAGGCCATGCATCTTTCCTTTATTGTCCTGACGAGTTTCAACGTCCTTGGCATCGTGTTATCAGCCCGGGCCAAACTCAAGCATCAATAAAAAAACCGCCGCCATCAACTGATGGCGGCGGTTTTTTCTCATCGGCTCGGCCGCGTATCCCGTTCTTCTTGAATTCGCTGCATTTCCACTGAAAATCGTTCGGCAAGCTCCTTGCCTCTGCTCCCGAGCTTTTTGGCAAACACAAAATACATGGGCAGTTGAGGAAAGGGCAAGACGATTTTGACCTGCTTCCCTCCTGGCAACCGATCCAGATAATACGTCCCTAATTGCCTATATCCCAAACCAAGATCAAACCGACGCTCCACAAGCATCTTGTATAAGGTCTCTCCATCCTTGACAAAATGAATATTCCCAGCCACGGAATCCAGAACACCTTCACCGTACCGATACCCTCGGATCACTCCGATATTCAACCCTTTGGTCTCTGCCAAAGATGACACACAGACACCGCTGTTCACATGGGCAAACAAGGCCGGTCCATCAAAAAAATGTGCCAAAGTCGGATAATGAAGATATTTTTCTCGTTCCTCAGTCTTCACGACACTCAAAATGCCATCGACACCCCGAAATGCCACTTCCTGAATAGCACGAACAAATGGTTGCTTGACGAAAATCGGCGTCACTCCCAAACGACGACCAGCCTCACGCACACGGTCGATAACGTCCCCGCGCGCCTCTCCGTTTTCCGTATAGTTCAATGGAGGGTATTCATCATACGCCACCACAACGTCTTCTGCCCAAACCGGACAGGCAGTAATCAGCATACACAAAATGCAATATAGAAAAACCCTGTAAACTACAGCTCTATACATATATTAAGTATGCGGGAACATTCGCGATATGTCAAACATCGGTGACGCTGCCATTTGAGTATCATACGATGCTTTACGCGGATTAATTCCAAAAGAATCGGCCTGTCCGGGGCACGACAGGAAAGATGTCATGAACCAAGACAGGCCGAAGGGGTGGGGGTGGAGGTATGGCCTTTGTTCTCTCCCTCAAGAGAACCGGGAGTCAGGGAGCACCTTCTCCCGGCCATTCAAAGTGCCTCTCTCTTTACAAGATACCGTCCTCCCCTGTTCGAATGCGCAAGGCCTTGGACAGCTCCTGCACAAAAATCACACCATCGCCCTCGTTGCCGGTCTGTCCGGCTGACTGAATCGCCTCAATGGTCGAAACTTCAAAATCGTCATTCACCCCGATCTCCAGACGGACTTTTTTCAACAGATTCACTTCCATCTGCACCCCGCGATAGGTCTCGGTGAACCCTTTCTGTCGGCCCGATCCAAGGATATTGGTGACAGACAGGGAATAGACTTCCCGGGCGTACAGTGCCTGCTTCACGACATTCAATCTTTCAGGTCTGATATAGGCTATAATAAGTTTCATTTCGTCTTCTCCTCGTAAAATATCCGATGTGGTGATTCCTTCTTTCTCATCATTGACTCGTTGGCTATTCGTTGGAAAAAAGCTGGAATCCATTATATGATTCAGAACCGTGTTCCGCGATATCCAATCCTTTCAATTCATCCGCCTTCCCGGCCCTGAGTCCGAAAATGGCCTTGATGCCCATCATGAGCAGCAACCCGCAGCCAAAGGCCCAGACAAAGAACGTCCCGACACCGATCAACTGTACGCCAAGCTGTGCCACACCGCCGCCGAAGAACAGTCCTCCATCGACATTGAATAGGCCGCAGGCAATGGTTCCCCAGGCACCGCAGACACCGTGAACAGAGGTGGCCCCCACCGGGTCATCGATTTTGAGCACCGTGTCGATGAACTCGATGGACAGGACCACCAGCACACCGGCAATCGCACCGATACACACGGATGAGACCGGAGAAACAGTGGCGCATCCCGCCGTGATACCGACCAGACCGGCCAATGCACCGTTAAAGGTCATGGAGATGTCGGGTTTTCCATATCTGAGATAGGACACGGCCATGGCTCCGAGCACACCAGCACAGGCAGCGAGTGACGTATTCATGGCAATCAGTCCGATGGTGTTATCAGCCGTGGTCGTGGACCCGGCATTGAAACCGAACCATCCAAACCAGAGCAGGAAAACACCCAGACCAGCCAACGGAATGTTATGTCCGGGAATAGCCCTGGTCGAGCCGTCTTCACCATACTTGCCGAGACGAGGGCCAAGAACGATAGCTCCAGCCAAGGCAATCCATCCACCCACGGAGTGAACCACGGAAGACCCAGCGAAATCACAGAACCCGAGCCGTTCCAACCACCCGGCACCATCATCGCCCAACCACAGTGATCCCCACGCCCAATGACCGGAAATGGGATAAATCACCCCGGTAATCACGATTGAGACCAGGATATAGCTCGAAAACTTCGTTCGTTCGGCCATCCCACCAGACACGATCGTCGCCGCAGTGGCCGCAAACACGGACTGGAAGAACCAGAAGGTATAGGTCCACATCATGTCACCGTCACCGACGCCAGTCAGGCCAAACCCGGAGGAACCGAACACCCCACCAACGTCAAGGCCGAACATGAGCGCAAAACCGAACAGGAAAAAGATGATCGATCCCACGGAAAAATCCAGGAAGTTTTTCATCATGATATTCCCGGCGGACTTGGCGCGGGTAAACCCGGCCTCCACACAACCGAACCCGGCCTGCATCAACATCACGAGACACGCTGCGATCAGCGTCCACAGAATGTTGGCATTTGACTGAGTGAGATATTCCACCTCTTCCGCATGGGCAAAAGACGGGGCAAAAATCGCGGCCATGACAACCGCTCCGAGCACAAGCCGTCCAGTGACATGGGTCGGGGTCTTTTTCAAAAACATTGGGTACTCCTCGTTTCGTAAAAATCGTTGCTCACCAAGCACCCTCTATCAAGACCTGTGCCAAAGGTGATTTGTCTTGCTATTTATGTAAAATTAGCTTTTTCCTCTTTAAATTTTATCGTCACATTTTACGTTTTCGTCATTTGACGCAGCCAGCTTCGCTCAAAAATGACATAAATGGTAAAACACGACTTGCTCCCTCAACCACATTCACCATGCTCCCAAAACCTACTTTTCCTGCACGACCCATTACATATATATTCACTCCATGACGACCCATTGCAGGTCAACACACACCAGGTGCAACACCAGCCGAAAAACAGCCAAAAAAAGTGACCGCAGGTCATCATTTTTGACTGTTTTCTTTTAAAATGCTGATATCATTGGGAATCTTTTTGTTGACAGATCGCCATTCGCTGTGTAGCTAATAAGGCATGAATTCCACAACTGTCTTTAACGCATCCTTTTCCAACTTTACCTTTTGGTATTGGTATAGCCACGCTCGTGGTCTTGGGAGAGGTACGTTGTAGCCAGACGGTGGATACAAACTGAATACAACCTCTTCAAGGGCCGCGGGCATAAGCCGGCGGCCCTTGTTTTTTGCTCGTCGGTGGAAAGCCCGCTCTGTGAAGGGACAACCGCAAGGAGAACGAAATGCACATTGGTAAAGCCATCAGGCTGGAACGAATTTTCAATCGGAATACGGGTCGGACAATCGTCATCCCCATGGATCATGGCGTCACCGTCGGTCCCATCGACGGTCTGGTCAACATGCGTGATGCCGTAGGTAAAGTGGTTGATGGCGGAGCCAACGCGGTCATCGAACACAAAGGGCTGGTTCGCTGCGGTCACCGTGCCCAAGGCAGAGACATCGGCCTCATCGTCCACCTGTCCGCGTCCACGTCCCTGTCCCCCTTCCCCAATGCGAAAACCTTGGTTGCCAGTGTGGAAGACGCGGTTCGACTCGGTGCGGACGCGGTGTCGATCCACTGCAATTTAGGTGACGAGACCGAGGCTGCCATGCTCAACGACTTTGGCAAAATGGCCTCAGACGCCGCCAATTGGGGAATGCCGCTGCTGGCCATGGTCTACGCTCGCGGTCCCAAGATCCCGAATGAATTCGACGCGAATGTGGTCGCGCATTGTGCCCGGGTCGGAACCGAACTCGGTGCGGACGTGGTCAAGGTACCGTACACCGGCGATATAGACACCTTTGCCCATGTGTGCGACTCTTGTTGCATTCCTGTTGTTATCGCAGGTGGACCGAAGCTCGACAACACCACGGACTTCCTCCAGATGGTCCACGACTCGATCAAGGCCGGTGGCGCAGGGTTGTCCGTCGGGCGCAACGTTTTCCAACACAAGAACCCGACACGTCTGGTCGAGGCATTGAACATGATCGTTCACGAAGACAAAACAGTGGCAGCCGCCCTCACGCATCTTAACGGATAACGGTACAAAACCATGAAAAACGTCATTTTCAAATCAGTCCCCTTTGACAAGCATCTCGTTACGTTGGCTCTGGAATCAGGTGTGGACGCCGTGATGGTCGAAAAGGATCAGGTCAAGACCGTTCAGGCTCTTGGCCGCGTCACGGTCATCACTCCCGAAGACATGCCCGTGGTCGAATTGACTGAAAAAGCCGATGAAGCGACCGCCATCAAGGGAATCCGGGATGGTCAAAACGTCGTGCTCAAAAAGGGATGGGAGATCATTCCGGTCGAAAACATTCTCGCACAGGTGGAAACTCTGGCCCTGGAATGCGAATCTCTGGACCGGGCCAGACTGGCCGCCGGAATTCTGGAACGCGGCTGTGACACCGTGGTCGTCCTGCCGGAAGGTGCGGCCGACCTCAAACAGATCGTCTCGGAACTCAAACTTTCGCAGGGAACCATGGATCTTCAAACCGCCGAAATCACCGCCATCGAACCCACCGGGTTGGGCCATCGCGTCTGTGTGGACACCATTTCGATCTTGAAAAAGGGACAGGGAATGCTCGTGGGCAACTCCTCGGCCTTCTCTTTTCTGGTCCATGCCGAGACTGAATCCAACCCCTATGTGGCGGCGCGGCCATTTCGCATCAATGCGGGGGCGGTCCATGCCTATACCCAAATGCCGAGCGACAAAACCACCTATCTGGATGAACTCAAGGCCGGTGACGAGGTCCTGATCGTCGGGGCCGATGGAGCAACGACCATTTCCACGGTAGGCCGGGTCAAGGTAGAAGTCCGCCCCATGTTGCTCATCAAGGCAGCCATCACCACGGACACCGGCGTCACTGAAGGACAAGTTTTCCTCCAGAACGCCGAAACCATCCGGGTCGTGGCTGACACAGGTGAACCGATCTCGGTGGTCAATCTCGCAATTGGCGACAAAATCATGGTCAAAACCGATGAAGCTGGCCGACACTTCGGTATGCGCATCACGGAAGAAATCAAGGAAGGCTAGTCCTGTTTCGATAGGAAATGATCCCGCCTTCACCGGCTCGGATCAACGAATCGGAAACAGACGCCCGGCCCCACTGGCCGGAGCTTCATCTGGAGAAAGACATGAAAGGCACAGACAACACGAATATCCCGGACCTCGGCGAACTACGGCAATCAATCGATTCCGTAGATCGCCAGATCGTGGATCTCCTGAACCAACGGGCCGACCTGAGCCTTGGCGTGGGGCGATACAAGGCGTCCCGGGGCGAACCGATTTACAAGCCGTTCCGTGAACAGGAAGTCATGAACAAGATCGCAGGCTCCAGTCCCGGACCACTGCCGGACAAGCACCTGCGTACCATCTATCGTGAAATCATGAGTTCATCCCGCCACCTGCAACGCCCCGAGCGCGTGGTCTATCTTGGTCCAGAAGGCACGTTTTCCTATTTCGCAGCCATCGAACACATGGGCAGTGCCGCTGCCTTGACCCCAAAAACGAATTTCGAGGATATTTTTCGGGCCGTTGCCGAAGAAGGCGCGGAACTCGGTGTCATTCCGCTGGAAAACACCATTGAAGGCACCATCGGTCAGGTGGTGGACCTGTTCATGAAATACAAGGTCTATATCCAGGCCGAAGTCTTCAGCCGAATCAGTCATTCCATCATGTCCAAAGTCGAATCACTCAATGACGTGGAGGTCATCTACTCGCACCCTCAACCGTTGGGACAATGCCGGGACTGGCTCCGCACCCATCTGCCCGAGGTACCGACCATCCCTATGGAATCCACCGCCGAAGCCGCCGAAGTCGTGGCAGGGAAACAGACCGCTGCGGTCATCGGTCATGCCAAGCTGGCGGATATGCACGCCATGAACATTCTGGCCCAATCCATCGAGGACCAACCCGACAACTGGACCCGATTCCTGATTATCGGCGCGGCCCCTTCGCTGGAAGACCAACGCGACAAGACCACCATTCTTTTCACGCTGCCGGACAAACCCGGCGCATTGGCCCGGGTCCTGACGACGCTGGCCCTACAGGGAATCAACATGACCAAGCTTGAATCCCGCCCGTTCAAGGGAGAAAAATGGAAATATGTCTTTTTCACCGATCTCGAATGTGATTTGAGCGGAGACAGACACCAAGACGTGCTCGAAGCAATTCGCCAGCAGTGCCATACACTGCGCGTCCTCGGCACATACCCCACCCAGGAGAACAGATCATGAGCAAGGAACCGATCATCATCAATGCCCCGGCCAGCAAATCACTCTCTCACCGAACTCTTATCGCGGCCGCATTGGCCAACCGGGTTTCGGAAATATCCTCTGTGCTCGACTCCGACGACATCACCCGCACGCGCGACTGCCTCACGGCCTGCGGCGCGACCATCGCGGAAAAGGCGGGGAATCTCGTTGTCTCGGGCATGGAATCCGGTCCCAAGGGGGGCAATGCCGACCGCAAACACAAGAAAGACGCGCCGCACGAACTGTTCATGCACGAATCCGGGACCACCTGCCGTCTGATGACCGCCGTGGCTGCTGCCGGACACGGAACCTTCCTGGTTCATGGTGCCCCCCGTATGCACGAACGCCCCATGGCCGAACTGGTCAAGGCCCTCAAAAAGCTCGGTGCCTCCTTTGAATTCAAGGAAAAGGACGGTCACCTTCCCTTTGTCATGACCTGCAAGGGATACACCGGGAAAAAAGTCGAAATTTCACTGGAAGAAAGCAGTCAATATCTGTCCGGCCTACTTTTGGGCGCACCACTGGCCTCCCACGAAACCACCATTACCGTCACCGGCAAGAAAGCGGTTTCCTGGCCATATGTGGCCCTGACCCTTCGGATCATGGAAGATTTCAAGGCCGGGTTTGACGTCCAGATCAAGGACGGCAAACAGTGGGAGTCCGTCCCATGGCGGTCCGTCAAGGCCGTCACACCGGGCACCATCCGATTCATCGTCAAACCCACCGGGTATGATTCAACGGATTATCAGGTGGAAGGCGACTGGTCCAACGCCAGCTATTTCCTGGCCGCCGGGGCCATTGGCAGACGCCCTGTTCTCATCAAGGGGCTGGCGGCGGACTCATTGCAAGGTGACCGGGCCATCATGGACATTCTCAGTCAAATGGGCGCGTCCATCAAAGTCTCTTTTGACGGCATTCTCGTGGAACCCGGTTCCCTGCACGGCATCACCGTGGACATGGGCCGCTGCCCGGACCTAGTGCCCACGGTTGCCACGGTCGCGGCGTTCGCGTCCACACCGACCACCATCACCAATGTGGCCCATCTGCGACTCAAGGAAACCGATCGACTGAAGGCCTGCGCACTGGAAATATCCAGAACCCAGACCCAAACGGAAATAGTGGATGATTCGCTCATCATTCGGCCCAGCCGGGTGCCAAACGGCCACTGCATCAATTTCGACACCTATGGGGATCATCGCATGGCCATGGCCATGTCCCTGTTCCAACTGGGTGGCATTGACGTCATTCTGGACAACCCCGGCTGCGTCAACAAATCATTCCCCGGCTTCTGGGACGAATGGAAAAAGATCATCGGATAAGGTCATGACCGAACCAGCAATACAGACACTCGCCATCGTGGGCGCCAGCGGCCAGATGGGGCAGGTCTTTTCACAGGCTTTTACCGATCAGGGGTGCGACGTCGTGCCCCTTGATCGCCCCTTTTCCAAAGCTGCAATCCGCGAAGCACTGACCGATTGCGACATGCTGTTGCTCAGTGTGCCGGTCACGGCCATGGATTCCGTCTTGGACCACATGACACCACACCTGAATGGACGCACCATTCTCTGTGATGTCGGTTCGGTCAAAATCCATCCCATGAAAACCATGATCCGACGATATCAGGGACCGGTTGTGGGGACACATCCACTGTTCGGACCGATTCTTCCGGATGAATTCACTCCCAGAATCGCCATTGCCCCGGGCCGAGAAACTGACCGCGACGCTGCCTCCGCAGTCTCCCGGCTCATGCAATCCTGCGGCTATGAATGTTTTTCGACAACAGCCGAAGAACACGACCGGGCCATGGCCTTTGTCCAGGGATTGAACTTCACGTCAACCGTGGCCTTTCTGGCCGCAGCCCGAGACGTGGACGGCATCGATAATTTCATCACCCCCTCGTTCAAACGTCGCCTCGACTCGGCGCACAAGATGCTCACGCAGGATACGGAACTTTTTGAAACCATTTCGGAATCCAATCCGTTCCTTCAGGAAGTCAACCGCAAATTCATGGCGTATCTCAGCCTGGCCGCCGGTGGCGATCTCGATCTGCTCGCAGACCGGGCACAGTGGTGGTGGCATCACGAAACACCATAAATGGTGCGGCTTTTGCCGTAACTTGGAATCGAACAACACCAAGGCCGCACCCACACAGGGGACGGCCTTTTTCATAAAGGAGCACACAATGAACAAGACGTGAAAGACATATGAAAACCGTAAGAAGATCAAGGGATGGGATGTCATTCCCCGCCCGTTACATTAACGGCATCATACCCAACAAGGAAACATGATGAATACAATTTCACTGACGCAGTACGGGAAATGGCTCCCGGCTGACGTCCAGACCACCATCTCCCTCTACATGGGACTGGTAGGTGACCAACCCGGTATTCTGCTGGAATCAGCAGAGGTGGATGGTCGCCTTGGTCGATACAGTCTGCTCGCCTGGGACTATCGGCTCATGCTCTTTCCCGTGGACGGCAAACTCGTGGTCGAAACCACCGACGACCGGCTCGCTCCACTCAAGGAACTCAGCGGCATGGACTACCTGTCCGGCCTCAAAAAAGCCGTCCAATACCTCTCAATCACGCAGGAGACCTCGGGCGATACATCCACGGCTATCGGACGGGATGGACTCCCCGGGTTGACTCGTGGGCTGTACGGCTATTTCGGCTACGGTGTGGCCGGAATGTTCGAACGCAAACTCACGCAGTGTTGCAAGCCCGAAGACGCCGAAGCCTGTCTGGTCCTCCCCGGTCAGATGGTCCTGTTCGACCACCTGCGCCACTCCTGCTGCTATCTGAGCCTCGACAAAGGCGCGACCCCCATGCCCGCTCCGGTTCAATGGGGTGCGGACTTGACCGCTCCCGAGGTCGGGATGCCCACGGTTCACCCGGGCAAGGACGCATATCTGCGGAGCGTCAACCACTGCAAGGACCTCATCGCGCAGGGCGAATGCATTCAGGTGGTGTTGTCCACCCGGTTCACCGTGCCGTTACCGGATGAACCCTTCAAAATATATCGCCGTCTCAGACAGGCCAATCCCTCACCGTTCATGTTCTACATGAAATTCCCGGACTCCCTGTCCATGGGAAAAACACGCGGGACCACCCTGCTGGGATCATCGCCCGAATTGCTGGTCCGAAGCACGGCAGGACAACTCGAAGTCCGCCCCATTGCCGGAACACGCCACAGAGGCGAAACCGAAAAGGAAGACCGCCGACTGGAAAAGGAACTGCTGGCCGATCCCAAGGAACGGGCCGAACACGTCATGCTCGTCGATCTGGGCCGCAACGACCTTGGACGCATTGCCAAACCCGGCACGGTGTCTGTCGAAAAATTCATGAATGTCGAACGGTTCTCCCATGTCATGCACCTCACATCCTATGTGGAAGGAACGCTCAAAGACGGACTGGACGGCGTGGATGTCCTCCAATCCACCTTCCCTGCCGGAACTTTGTCCGGTGCCCCGAAAATCCGTGCCATGGAAATCATCGCCGACCTCGAACCGCAAGAACGCGGGCCATACGGCGGCTGCATCGGCTGGATGGGATTGGACGACGGCGAAGTGTCACTGGATACCGGCATCACCATTCGCTCCATGTGGATTCGAGACGGTCTGTGCCATTGGCAAGCCGGAGCCGGTATCGTCCATGATTCCGACCCGGAATCAGAATGGATTGAATGTCACAACAAGGCGCGTGTGATGCTGGAAGTCATTTCCGGCAAGGGAGGCACCGATGTTTTTGCTGATCGATAATTTCGATTCCTTCACCTTCAATCTGGTGCAGGCCTTCCAGCAGCTCGGGGCCGACCCCACGGTCATTCGCAATGACCGGGACGAAATACTCGATCTGGCCACCAGCGGCACGCTTGAACGCGTCTGTCTGTCGCCCGGTCCCAGCACGCCGGAAAACGCAGGATTCTGTCTGGAATTTCTGGCCCGACTGCCCAAAACAGTGCCGGTCTTCGGCGTCTGCCTCGGACACCAGACCCTCGGTCATTTTGCCGGAGCACCCGTTCAACGAGCAGCCCGTATCATGCACGGCAAGACCTCGCAGGTCGTCCATGACGGCCAAGGCGTCTTCGCCGGGCTGGACTCGCCGTTCGAGGTCTGTCGATACCATTCGCTCGTGGTCCCGGCAGAAAAGGCCCCGGACATGCTTACCGTTACGGCCCGAACCCGCCAAGGGGAAATCATGGGACTCCAATACACGGACCGTCCATGGCACGGCGTCCAGTTTCACCCGGAATCCATTCTCACCCCGGACGGCCCGAAATTGCTCCAGAACTTTCTGAATATACAAGGATAACGATATGACCATTCCTGAAATACTCGAAATCATCGCCCAACGAAAACCGCTGACCGATGCCCAGGCCGACTTCATGTTTACCGCACTGATGTCAGGCTCCATGACCGAGGCCCAAACCGGTGCCTTTCTGATGGGGCTGCGCGTCAAGGGCGAAGACTCCACAGATCTGGCAGCCGGAGTGCGTGCCGGTGTGGCCCATGCCATCAAGATTCCCGGTTTTGACGGCACCCGCGAAGAGCCCGTGATGGATACCTGTGGCACAGGCGGCGACGGACAATGCAGTTTCAACAACTCCACGGCAGTGTCATTATTTCTGGCGGATATGGGATACACGGTCGCCAAACACGGCAACCGCGCCCTGTCGTCCTCCTGTGGCTCTGCCGATGCGCTCGAAGCCCTCGGCATTCCACTGGGCCTGACCCCGGAGCAGGCTGCTGAAGGCATGGAGAAACACCACTTCGCCTTCCTGTTCGCCCCGGCCTATCACCCGGCTTTCAAACACGTCATGCCCGTGCGCCAACAACTCGGCATCCGGACCCTGTTCAACTTCATGGGACCGTTGCTCAATCCGGCCCGTCCCTCACATCAACTCATGGGCGTTGGCGATCCTGAACGATTGCGACTCATGGGTGAAACCCTGCTGCTGACCGGCGTGAACAGGGCACTGCTCTTTTCCGGGGCCGGGGGATTTGACGAGCTGACCACCTGGGGCGTCAACCGAGGGTACATCATCCACGACGGCGTGATGGAAAAGACCTCGGTCAACGCGCAACAGCTCGGCTTCAAACCCCATGATCCCAGAGACGTGGTGGTCACCAGCAAGGAAGACGCAGTGGTCAAAATCAAGGAGATACTCGCGGGAGATGGTCCCCCTGCCATGATGGACATGGTCGCCCTGAATCTGGCAGGGTGCTTGCACCTACTGGACAAGGGGACCATGGCCGAATGTGCCGAACTGGCCCGAGACACCGTATACACCGGACTCACAAAAGGAATTCCGTATGTTGAATAAATTCAGAGAAGCAAAGCAACTTGAAATCGAATCCCTCCGCAAGGACTTCATGGAAGGCCGTGTGCCTGCCGTCTATCAGGGCGATCGTCCGTCTTTTGTGGACGCCATCACAGCCAAGGGTCCCGGGGCGATCATCGCCGAATTCAAACCGGCCAGCCCCAGCAAAGGTGTCTTACGTGAAAATGCCAACCCACTGGATTTCGCAGATATCTACGCGGACAACGGTGCGGCGGCCATCTCCGTCCTCACGGAACCCCACTACTTCGGCGGCACCCCGGACTATCTGTTCATGATGAGCCAACCCGGTATCCCCTTGTTGCGCAAGGATTTCATCTTTGATCCGCTCCAGGTGGCCATGACCGCGTCCAGCCCGGCCTCTGCCGTGCTGCTCATCGCCCGCATGTGCGAAGACGCCACCCACCTGACGCAATTGGTGGAACTGGCACGGATGCCCGGCCTGAGTCCCGTGGTCGAAATATTCGACCAGGCGGACCTCGACATGGCCCGTGCAGCCGGTGCCGACATCATCCAAGTCAACAACCGCAATCTGGACACCCTCGAAACTTCGCTGGACCAAAGCCGGAACTTCATCACGCAAAAACGTGATGGTGAACACTGGATTTGTGCCAGCGGCGTGTCGAAACGGGCACAGGTCGAGGAAATGGCCGAACTCGGTTTCGACGCCATCCTCATCGGCACCTGTCTCATGGAAGCGGACAATCCTGGCGAAACCCTCGCCGAGTTGACTGGAGCACGCTAGTGTCACGCCCCCTGGTCAAAGTCTGCGGCATGACCCGCATGGAGGATGTCGAGCTCTGCGTCGATCTCGGCGTGGACCTGCTCGGATTCATCTTCCATCCCAAAAGCCCTCGACAGGCCGATCCCGATTTCGTGGCCTCGGTCAAAACGGGCAAGGTCACCAAGGTCGGTGTTTTCGTTGACCAAACAGCAGACGAAATCATCGAGACCATGGATCGCTGCGGTCTCCATGCAGCCCAACTGCATGGCGGACACGACATGGACGCGTGCTGGAAAATCGGACCGGACCGGGTCATTCGGGTCTTTTGGCCCGAGGCCTACGCCTCATCCGACGATCTGCTCCGCGCGTTGGACCGATACGCAGAAGTCTGCGGCCATTTCCTTTTGGACGCAGGCAGAACAGGCCAGGGTGGCACCGGCACGACTATTGATTTTAAGACTCTGCAAGATATTGAAATACATACACCTTGGTTCCTTGCTGGCGGACTTGCACCGCACAATATCAAGGAGGCCCTGACCCTCAATTCTCCCGGAGTGGACATCAACTCCGGCGTGGAGAGCCGTCCGGGTATCAAGGACGCATCAAAACTGCGAGAAATCCTGACGATTCTCGCTGAGGACACAGAATGAAAAAAGGATATTTTGGCGATTTTGGCGGACAGTTCATCCCGGAACTGCTCATGCCACCGCTCATAGAACTGGAAGAAGCCATGCAGACCATCCTCCCTTCCGAGGAATTCCAGACACGGTTCATCCAGATGCTCAAGGAAAACGTTGGCCGCCCCTCGGCCCTGACATATTGCCGTCACATGTCAGAAGACCTCGGTCTGGACCTGTGGCTCAAACGCGAGGATCTGAATCATTCGGGCGCGCACAAGATCAATAATACCCTCGGACAGGGATTGCTCGCCAAAATGATGGGCAAAGAAGTCCTGCTGGCAGAGACCGGCGCGGGAATGCACGGCGTGGCGACCACTGTGGCCGCAGCCATGCTCGACATGAAAGCCGTCATCTACATGGGCGCGGAAGATGTCGTGCGCCAAGCCCCCAATGTCAACCGGATGCGACTCATGGGCGCGGAAATCGTGGCCGTTGAATCCGGCACCCGGACCCTCAAGGATGCCATCAACGAGGCCATGCGCCGCTGGTTGGCCGACCAGGAAAACACCCATTACTGTTTTGGCACGGCCGCCGGTCCCCATCCCTTCCCGGAACTGGTCCGCGAATTCCAGCAGGTCATTTCCAAAGAAGCCCGTCAGCAATTCATGGACCGCACCGACGGCGCACTGCCAGACGTGGTCGTGGCCTGTGTGGGCGGCGGGTCCAACGCCATCGGCATGTTCCACCATTTCGTGCCGGATGCCTCTGTCAAACTGATCGGCGTGGAAGCCGCTGGAACCGGCGAACCCGGGTGTGACAACTCCGCGCCGCTCAATCTCGGTTCAAGCGGCGTATTGCACGGCATGAAAACCAAGTTGTTGCAGACGGACGCAGGACAGATCATGCCCTCACATTCCGTGGCCCCGGGGCTGGATTATCCCGGCGTCGGCCCGGAACACGCCCATTTGCAGGACATTGGTCGCGCCCAATACGTCACGATCAACGACAATCAGGCCCTGAATGCGTTCGTGACCCTGTCCCGCCGTGAAGGCATCATTCCGGCGTTGGAATCCTCCCACGCCGTGGCCTATGCCATCGAGAACAAGGACGCCCTCAAAGGCCAATCCGTGCTCGTAAATCTGTCAGGACGTGGCGACAAGGATCTCGGTATCCTCGACCGCATTTTATAAAAATACGGGCAGCCCGGCCTCCCGCTCAGCGACGGGACAACGGCACCCCTTCGAACTTTTTCTGGCACACGACGGCTTCATGAGCCGCGTGCAGCCTGTGAATGGAGCAAGAATATGAATCATATGCACATGAAAATAAACGATGCAACCCAACACGGCAAAGTCGGACTCATCCCCTTCCTTCCCGCCGGATTTCCGAACCGGGAACAATTCTGGAAGGAACTGGAGGCACTGGACAAGGCCGGAGCCGCCGTCATTGAAATCGGGATGCCCTTTTCCGATCCAGTAGCCGACGGTCCGGTGGTGGAAAAGGCCTCGCTTCGCAGCTTGGCTGACGGCATCGATCTCAACTGGATTTTTACGGAACTCAAGGCGCGCAAAGGACAATTCAATGCCGCGCTCCTGCTCATGGGCTATCTGAACCCGGTCTATCAATACGGACTGGAGGCCTTTGGTGCGGACTGTGAAGCCGCCGGAATATCTGGATTGATTCTCGCCGATATCCCGCACGAGGAGTCCCAATTCGTCAAGGACGCCATCGAACCGCACGGTGTGGCCCTGGTGCCCCTGATCGGACTGAACACGAGCCGGGAACGGATGCAACTCTACGCCGAAAACGCCTCGGGATTCTGCTATTTCGTCTCCGTCCTCGGCACCACGGGCCAGCAGAAGGCCCTGCCCGACCGTATCAAAGAAAAACTCGCAGAAGCCAAAGCGGTCTTCGACATCCCGATCGCCCTTGGCTTCGGCATTGAAAATCCCGCCCAACTCGCCCGATTTGACGGACTGATGGACGCCGCCGTGTTCGGTTCCGCCCTCATCAGTCACATCGAATCCGGCAAATCAAGTGCTGAATTCATGCAGCCCTGGGCATAAAAACCGTTACACATCCAGTGGGGGAAATCTCTGCACAGAGGTTTCCCCCTTGTTCTGTCCTCACCACACCGTTTCCCGTCACAAACAAAGAATGTTCTTCCAAAGCCCCCAAGAGAAACCGCCACTCAAAGCAAAGCCCGGGGCCAAACGGGTTCGGCCTTGCCAACTGCCCTTCATTTATTATACCTCATCAGCACAATGAATTCGCCCCACAATACATATACACCCACGCGTGACGTCCTTGCCCTGATGATCATCGTCATCTCCTTTGCCGTCCGCTACTGGTTTGTCGATTCCGGTCAACTGAATCTGGTTCAGGACGAAGCCCAATACTGGGATTGGATCAGACGCCCGCAGTTGTCCTATTATTCAAAAGGACCGCTCATCGCCTGGATGATCGCGACCTGGACCAATGTCTTCGGCAATACGGAACTGGGGGTGCGCTTCGGTTCCATCCTCGGCATGGCCGGTATTCAGGCCGCCCTGTACATTGGCGTTTCACGGGTCTGGAAAGAATATTCCATGGCCATCTTTGTCCTGCTCGTGGCCTCGACCATGCCGTTGCTCAACGGACTGGGCATCCTCGCCACCACGGACAATCCCCTGATTTTCTGCTGGACCGTGGCCTTTTTCGCACTGGCCGCAGCCACGCGCAACGCCCCGGACCGCACACCGTCACACTGGCCATTCCTCATTCTGGGACTGTGCATGGCCGTGGGCATCCTCGCCAAATACATGATGCTCACCTTTCTGGCGTTGGCGGTGATCTATGCCCTGATTCTTCAGATGCGCGGTCAAATGCCGTCGCGATTCTGGGGACGCTTTTTCCTGGCATCCCTTGTGGGAACCGTGATCGGACTGACACCCATCATCCTCTGGAACCTGCACAACGACTGGGTGGCATACAAACACGTTGCCAAACTCTCTTCCGGCGTGGGCCGGGAGTTCGCATTCCGCTTCATGCCATTTCTGGAAATGCTCGGCGCACAGATCGGCCTGCTGGCTCCATGGTGGTTTGTCTTCATCCTCATGGGCAGTGGAAGCGCGCTGGCGAAATCCTGTGTCGGTCCCATTGGCGCATTCGATGCGGACTACCGCCGCGACTTGCAATCCGTGCTCTTTTTCTGGCCGCTCTGGGCGATCATCACCGGCAAGGCCCTGTTCTCGAAAGTCGAAGCCAACTGGACCGCCGTGGCCTTCATGGCCGGGGCCCTGCTCGCAGGCATGGCACTGGATACTTGGTGGCACGCGCCTCGTCGCAAAACCCGAGGCCGACTCATCCTCAGCCTGACCGCCATTGGCTTGACCGCCCTGATCTATATCACCCCGGTCCTGCCAATACCGGACAGCCTGAATCCCACCCACCGACTCAAAGGGTGGAATGATCTCGGGACACATATCGCACAGTTGACCCAAACTGAATTCGACGATCCCGAAAAAGTCTTTGCCATGAGTGACAACTACGGTTTCACCTCGGAACTCGCATTCTACATTCCGGGCCAACCGATCACCTATTGTCCGTGGACCGATTCCCGACGCATGAATCAATACGACCTCTGGCCCGATCCAGCGACCAATGGTCAACTGGGATGGGATGCCATCATGGTCCGTAAACGCTTCCGTTCAGGGGCCGTTCCCGAACTCAAAAACATGTTCGATTCTGTCAGTGAACCCATTTTCTATCAGTCCCGATTCAACGGCCAGCCAGCCCGAAAATTCACCATTCTCATCTGCAAGGGGTTCAATGGCTATTGGCCACAAAACGGACTCGGCGAATATTAAAGCCCCATCAAAATCACAAAAAACCAGGCTGTGCCTTTTCTTTTAAAGGCACAGCCTGGTTTTTATACAGAACTTCTTCCACCACGTATTCAACCGCAAGGCACCATTTCCTCCTTGTCAAATTTCTGAAAAAACGGTGCCTCAAAAAAAAAATTCCCAAAAGACACACCTCTTCCACTAGAATCGATACATGAATTGTCCCGTCAAGCTGGTACGGCCACCATAACTCACTTCGACCAAAGCCTGTGTTTTCTCGGAAAACTCCCACATGCCACCTACAAGAACAGAATACGCTTCCTTGGTGGTAAAAATCAAATCATAGTCAAAACTCCGAGTCCCAGGACCGGGTAGAATAGAGGTTTCAATCGAGCCATGCAGCCGTTCTTCCAAGTTGAGATACATGACTCCGGCCCAGACGTTGCCTTTGCCATACTGTTCTGAATCCACCAGTATCCCCACTCGCGGGGTCACGGTATATGTTTCTATTTCCCCGTCGAGAAAATCGAGTTGTGTCCGGGCCATGTTCATATCGACCGAGCCGAAATACTGTTTGTACCCACCGGCAAACGTCACCCCAATACCGCCGGTATATCCAGTATAATCACTCTCGATATTCAACTGAAAATCGTCCACGGCAACACCACCGAGCGTAAACCCGTTCACGTTGATATCAAGATCGGCATGACCGGCAATCACCCCACCAAAACCATAGACATTCATGAAGGGAAACAGCCAGACATCCGCCCTGGCCAACATGGTCGCACTGATGACTTCAGAACCGTCAAGAGTGATTCCCGGCCTGGCTGAAGGAGTACCAAATCCGAACTTCAAATCCGTAATTTTCGGTTCTTGTCGTTGCACCAAACTGGTCAGACTCAACCCAAACGGCAACGGAAGCGTATACCCCTGTGCTCGAGCTTCCTCTCCCCATAAAGGCAACACCCGCGTCGAGGGTTCAACAGAAACTCTCTCTTTGTCTTCAGGATTTTCGAGAATAAAATACTCTGGTTCCTTGGATGGGTTCGCAGCAGCAAACAACTTCACCTGATTTTCTTCGGAAACAGCACGGCCTTCGGTCCAGTCCCATTCCTCCAACACAGAAGGACCCGCAGCAAAAACAGGCTGTATCCCTAACAGACTTCCTGTCACAAGACACACCCAAAAAACGATCAAACGGTTCATACTTTCCACCAGGCCATGATGTCCGAACCGTACAGCACAGTTACCATACATCCGAGACTGAGAAACGGCCCATACGGCACTTTGCCATGAATGCCGTCCTTTCCAGAAGAAAAGGTATAGAAAAGACTGGCGATAGCTCCGGTGAATGAGCCAACAAACAGGGTCAGGGGCAAGCCGCCCACACCGACCATGGCACCAATCATGGCCATCAGCTTGATGTCTCCGGTTCCCAATCCCTCCTGACCACGCATCAGCCGGTACCCCTGCTGCAACACCCAAAAGAGACCAGCCCCCATGGCCGCGCCAAGAAATGCACGCTGCCAATCCACTCCGTTCTCCAGAAAGAAACTGGCCACCAACGCCAGACAGGTCCCACCAAGCGTCACCCGATCCGGGAGCAAAAAAGTTTCGATATCAATGAGGCTCCCGACAATGAGCATGACGCCGAGCACCAAATACACGCCCCATTCAGGCGATAAGCCGAACCGATACGCCACGGCAATGGACCAGGCCATACAGGCAAGCTCGACCAGCAGGTATTGAGCACCGATGGCGGCATTGCAATGACGACACCGGCCCTTGAGCCACAAGAAACTCACTAGCGGAATGGTTTCCGTCAGGCCGAGTTTGTGCAGGCAGGACGGACACCGAGACCGTCCCGGTTTGAGAATCGGAACTTCATCGATCCATCGTTGGATGAAAATCGAGGCGATTCCGCCCAGTTCCAAACCAAGGATTCCAGCGGCCACAAAGAAAAACCAGTGAGGGATTACATCCATATACGCCCTTCGGCACTTGAAGAGTTGCCATTTTTACTGCATGAATACTGCGTAAGCAGCATTTCGAGGACTACCGAATTTTGCAGTCCGACACAAGGAATGCCCGACGAACGCATCAAGGGAGCCACCAATGGACCATCGTTTCATTCCGAACCTGACAGAAGAAGAGATTGCCGACATTCAAAGCAAAGGCTTGCAATGGACAACGGCCCACACCTATAAGAACAGCCCTTTTTACCGCGCCCAATTCGATAAGATTGGCCTGGAACCAGGCGATATCACATCGCTGGACGATCTCCAGAAACTCCCGTTCACCACAGCGGATGACCTGAAAGACGGATATCCCCTGCCCCTGCTTTCGGTCCCCGAATCAGATGTCGTGCGTATCCACGGCTCCAGCGGCACCACGGGCAAACGCAAGATTCTCGCCTATACCCAAAACGACATCGACCTGTGGCAGGACATGTTTGCCCGTTGCTATGAACTGGCAGGCCTGACCACCGAAGATCGTGTCCAAATCTGTGTCGGCTATGGATTATGGACAGCGGGAGCCGGGTTCCAGCACGGCTGTGAACGGTTCGGCGCAATGACCCTGCCCGTTGGTCCGGGATTGTTGGAAATCCAACTCCAGATGCTGACCGACCTGAAATCCACCTGCCTGTGTTCCACGGCATCCATGGCGTTGCTCATGGGTGAAGAAGTCCAGAAGCAGGGACTTTTCGAACAAATCGCCCTGAAAAAAGCGATCTTCGGAGCCGAAGCCCACACCCCGAAAATGCGTCGCCAATTCGAAGACGCGCTCGGACTGGAAGACAGTTTCGACATCATCGGCATGACCGAACTCTACGGTCCGGGAGCGGGGCTGGAATGTCAGGCTCATGATGGCATCCATTATTGGGCGGACCGATTCATTCTGGAAATCTTGGACCCGGAAACCCTCAAACCCGTTGCACCGGGCGAAGTGGGAGAAATGGTCGTCACCTCATTACAAAAAGAAGCGGCTCCGCTCATCCGATACCGGACCCACGACCTGACCCGCAGTCTTCCCGGTCAATGCGCCTGTGGCGTAACCATGCCGCGTATCGACAAGATCATGGGCCGCTCCGACGACATGTTCATCTTCCGGGGCGTCAACATCTATCCAGGTCAGATCGGTGCTGTCCTCGAAGAGTTCAACGACCTGTCTGCCGAATACAAGATTTCCCTGACACGCCGTGACGGATTGGATCACATGGCCGTTGACGTGGAACGCACGCCCGAAGCACGGGTTGCCGATTCCGACTCCCTCGCCAAACGGTTGGCCTCGGAAATCCGCAAGCACATTCTGGTCCGCAGCGAAGTCCGTATCCTCAATCCGGGCGAATTGCCGCGCAGTTTTGCCAAGGCCAAACGAGTGCAGGACGAACGCGGCGAGGCATAGGGTATCATGGCCAGTCTGTCAGACGATCCGACCCGGCATGTGGTCATCGACCGCAGATCAGACCGGTATCTCGCCTTCCCGGATGTCATCCGAACGCCAGACAATACCCTGGTCGTGGCATACAACGAAGCGGACAAGCATGTCCGGCCCACCAGCCGGATTCTCGTAGTCAGAACGAGCCGGGACAACGGATTGACGTGGTCGGAACCGATATATCCGGAAACCACGTCAAGCCATTGTCCCCGAATAGTCATGACACCGAGCAGGGACCTCATCATATCGGACAGCTCGCGGGTCTATCATCGCAGTCGGGACAACGGCCAGTCATGGGAGCCGATACACACGCACGGCCTGAGCCATGATATGCACGACCGGCTCATGGCCCTCGGTGACACCGGATATTTGACGACCGGCCATTGTCATATCGGCTCCACCGAGCACCCGGCCATCCGCCAGCGACCGACACAGCAAAAGGTCTTTCGGTCCACGGACAACGGACAGACCTGGGGACCATGGTCCATTCTCGCCCAACACCGCAATCTTGTCCTGTGCGAGGCGTCCATGACCCGATTGCCGAACGGATGCATCCTCGCCCTCATGCGGGAAAACAGTTTCGTCTTTGAACCCATGTATTGCGTTCTCAGCACAGACAATGGGATTTCGTGGTCCGCTCCCACAGCCACCCCGCTCATCGGCCATCGCCCGACGCTCGGCACCCTGCCGGACGGCCAATTGCTCGTGACATACCGAAACGTCGGCCCGGATCAGGGAACCTGCGCCTGGATCGGCTCGGTGGAGGAACTCATGTCCGGCTTCCGGGTCCACGGACTGACCACGAATCCAGCCAATCCCACATTGACCGACGCAGGGTTGCGCATCCGAACGACACCAGGGACAAAATCCGTGGTTCGATACGCACTACGTCCCATGACAGATCCTCGCACGGCCACGGCCACACTTGAAACCGATATCACCGTTCACGCGGCAGATGCCAACGGATGCGGCATCCGACTGGGCACATGGTGGAAATTGACAACGACCCATATTACGCCAGACGGATACGACGCACAGGCCCTGCCCTTGCGAAAAGGGACCGTCAATCATATTCAATTGCACTATGCGAATGGATTCGTGACCGCGCGAGTCAATCACGACACAACAACCACGATTGCCATCGATCCGGATCATGCGGAGACCCGCCCCATCATGATCGGCGCGCCCTCCCCTTTTGAAGACAATGGCGTTGACTGTTGCTGGCATCGCATCAGCCTGCACGTCACCGAGCCGGCTTTTGACCGGGAAGAGCGATGGCACTGGACACCAAGACAGGGACTGCCGGACCAGTGGGTTCGAGATTCCGTGCTCGAACTCCGCAATGACCGTCATGCAGCCACACCGGATTTCGGGTATTCAGGATGGACACGGCTGGCGGATGGGACTTTTTTCTGTGCGTATCATCACGGCGGGGGCACGGAACCGGGATATGAGCCACTCCATTCCAGTCATATTGCGGGAACACGGTTCTCGCTGGAGGATTTTTAACCCCAGACGACCGGAGGTATTTCATGGATCAGAAAAATATTCGTCGTATTTTTGAAGCCTACTTCGAAAAATATAAGAAAACCGAAGGTGACAAAAAAGCGTGGTCCGCTTTCTGGACAGAAATTACCCCCGACGGCACCCTTGAAATCAACCTGACCAAATGTCCCAAAGGCACTACATTCAAAATTTTCGTCAACAAGAAAAAAGTGGCCGAAGTGCTTGAATGGGTGAACTTTTTCACAACCATGGAGACAGTTGCAAACCGATATCCGGGACTGTATGACGCAGAAAAAATATTCAACGACATGGAATTCATGATCTAAATCCAAAGAAAAGAGCCAGCCGTCTCTGCTATTTTTTTTCTTGACGGCTCAGACCACCCCGCGTATGCACCTTTACTACAGGGGTCGGTGGCATTCATGGGGATGCAGCCGGTATTTCACCGGATTTCACTGACAATTGGTGAAATGATTATTGGTTGTGAAGGGCTCGCGCACTTTAATTTCCTCAACGCTTATTTCACCGGGCGAAAATTCGCCAAGTCTATATTTTTATTTTTTTGGAGTTTAATACGTAATGGCTAAGAACATTTATGTGGGCAATCTGCCCTGGAGTTCCACGGAAGAGGATGTACGCGCAGCATTTGAAGCATACGGTGAAGTAATTTCCGTAAAACTCATCAATGACCGCGAGACAGGCCGCCCCAGAGGTTTCGGTTTCGTGGAAATGGAAGATCACGGCGCGCTCGAAGCAATTGAGAACCTGGACGGCACCGATTTTGGTGGTCGCAATCTCAAAGTCAATGAAGCCCGCCCCCGCCCCGAACGTCCCCGCTGGTAAACGTTGACACTCACGTCGATTTACGACACAACAAGCCCGCCCTGTCCAAAAAAGGGCGGGCTTTTCCCGTCTCCAACAAACAAGAGGAAGCACTCGATGGCAAAAGAAGAAGGAATCGTCGTTCAAGGCACAGTTGAAGAAGCCTTGCCCAACGCCATGTTCCGCGTCGAACTTGAAAACGGTCACACGGTCCTGGCACATATCTCTGGTAAAATGCGTAAATTCCGCATCCGTGTCATGCCCGGCGATACCGTCACCGTGGAACTTTCCCCATACGATCTCACCCGAGGTAGAATCACCTTCCGTCCCCGGTAGTCATTTCGGCGGTTGGGGAAAGAGGAGAGAAGAAGAACTCGCAGAACGGGTTCCATATTCTCCTCTCCCCCCAAGCCATTCATCTTTTCCCGCCTTCCTCAAGCCTATCTGAATGCGCATACGCGCGTCTGTGCGTTTGCGGATATCTGTGCTAACGTCCCATTAGCGGATTTCATCGTATATTTTTTAAAAGGAATTTTTATGTCCAGTTTCAAGGAACTCGGGTTGTCGGCCGCGACGCTGACCGCTCTGGAGTCCAAGGGGTTTTCGGACCCCACCCCAATTCAGGCACTGACCATCCCCAAACTTCTCAACGGCTCCGTCGATATTGTCGGCCAGGCCCAGACAGGAACAGGCAAGACCGCGGCCTTTGGCCTGCCGGTCATTGAAGCGGCTGAAGAAAAAGTGCGCCACGTCCAATCGCTCATTCTGGCCCCCACTCGCGAACTGGCTATCCAGGTCGCCGAGGAAATCAACTCGCTCAAGGGCCGCAAACGAATTCGCATTCTCCCCGTATACGGTGGACAGGCCATTCACATGCAGCTCAAGGCGTTGCGACAAGGCGTTGACGTAGTTGTCGGCACACCAGGCCGTATCATGGACCATCTCAAACGTGGCTCGTTGCAGATCGACAATCTCGATTTCTTCATCCTTGATGAAGCGGATGAGATGTGCAACATGGGTTTTGTCGATGATGTTCGTGAGATTCTGGCCTCGGCCAACGACGACCGACGCACCCTGCTTTTCTCGGCAACCATGCCCCGCGAGGTCATGCGTATTGCCAAGGAATTCATGGGCGATTTCGAAGTCGTTTCGGTCAAACCGGAAAAAAGCGACATTCCGCTCACCCGTCAGATTTTTCATGAAATGGCTGATTCAGACCGATTTGAAGCCCTGTGCCGGGTCATTGATGCCCAGCCGGACTTCTATGGTCTGGTCTTCACCCGAACCCGCGCCGACGCGGACCGGGTCGCTGCACGACTCACCCAACGTGGATATCCTTCCGAACCGATCCACGGCGATCTGTCACAGGGACAACGCGAAAAGATTCTGGCAAGTTTCCGCAAAAAGAGAGCGACCATTCTGGTGGCCACCGATGTGGCAGCTCGCGGCATCGATGTGCCGGACCTGACGCATGTGGTCAACTTTGCCTTGCCGCAGGACCCGCAGACCTTTGTTCACAGAACAGGCCGCACAGGCCGCGCCGGAAAACAGGGCGTTGCCATCACCTTGATAGCGCCCAATGAATTCCGCCGCCTCATGTACATTTCCAAAACATCCGGCATTGAAATCAAGAAAGAAAAACTGCCGCGTATTGAAGATGTCATCTACTCCAAGAAAAGCCGGGTGGTCGAAGAACTGAAGACCATCATGGAATCTGCTGGCCACAGCAATTACCTGGCCATGGCCAAAGAACTTCTGGAAGAACACGAACCGACTGAAGTCGTGGCAGCCCTGCTCAAAAATAGCTTCGGCAATGAGCTGGATGCTTCAAGCTATCGTGAAATCGACATCACCCGTCACAGTGCCAACGCGCAATCTGGCGGACATGGCCGCACCGATCTGGTCTGCGCCCTTGGACGTGCCCATGGCATGTCTCCCAAGGAATTCGTCGATTTCGTTTCCCAGGCAGCTCATATCAAACCCTGGTCTATTCAACATGTCCGGGTCCAAGGCAACAAGACCACGTTCACCGTCCCCGCCCACGAATCGGAAAAGGTCATGAACAAGGTCAACAGCCGCGACGGCAAACCGCTTATTTCCATTGGTGAATATAAGAAAAAGCCCTCGTATCGCCGCGACTTTCACAAAAAGGGTGGCCAACGCCCAGGCAAACGGCCTTACATGAACCGGGGCAAGAAAAGGGACTCTTCGTCCTCATAGTCCAAATCATGGACTCGCCCGGATTCATCCAACACAAATCCACAATTAAAGCCGACGAATGCATCAGCATTCGCCGGCTTTTGTCTATTCTCAGCCTCAATTTGCGTCCATTGCCTTCCGACTCTGACCGAATAAACTCTTTCTGATTGCCGACCTTGATTTCTTTTTGCTAAAGTTTGCCGGTGAGGCAGTAATGAAAAACGATTATGACACTCCCAAAGAAGAACTCATCGCGGAACTCGACAGGCTCCGTGCCCTTCTTGCGACTTCGGAAGACGACAAATATCGCAAGATTGTCGAGGGACTTCCTCAATTCATCTTTGAACTCGATACGACCGGTACTCTACGATATGCCAACGAGTATGCCCTCAGCAGCTACGGGTATTCACGAGAAGACATCAAAAACGGGCTGCACCTTTCCGATATTATCCATCCCGATTCATACGCACATGCTCGTGAATCAATTCAGGCCATCCTTGCCGGAGAACCAGTCATGGGCAGGGAATACAGTGCCCTGCGCAAAGACCGCACCAGCTTTCCGGTCAAAGTGTACTCCCAACCGATCATCGAAAACGGGCAACAGACGGGTATACGGGGCATTGTCGTCAACATCTCGGACATCAAACAGGTGGAAAAGGCCCTTTCCAAAAGCAAAAACTACTACCGTACCCTATTTGAAAATACCGGTACGGCCATGACAATCGTCACGGCTGACAGTGTCATCCTCACCTGCAATTCTCAATATGAACGACTTTCCGGCTACTCTTGCAAAGAGGTTGAAGGGAAAATGTATTGGTGGGATTTTGTCCCCCCCGAAGAATTGGACCGCATGAAGGCCTACCATGCCACCCGGACTCTCTCGACCAATGGGGCACCCGACAACTACGAATTCACATTTTTGACTCGCACGGGAACCCACAAACGAGTCCACGTTTTTGTCGGTGTCATTGCCGACACCGAAGACCGGGTCTGTTCATTGATCGACGTCACGGAACGGGACCAGGCCCTGCACGCTCTCCGGGCAAGTGATGAACGATATGAACTGATGGTCCGAGGTGCCAATGACGGCCTATGGGATTGGGATCTGCATTCAGGTGCCGTCTATTATTCACCACGATACAAGGAGATTCTCGGCTATACCGACGCCACTTTCCCCAATCATGTCGATTCATGGCACAACAAGGTTCACCCGGATGACCTTGAACGTTGTATCAAGGCCAACCGCCGATGTGCCGAAGGCAAGCAGGATCAATTTCAAGTGGAATTTCGCATGTTCCACAAGGATGGCTCCATCCGATGGATACTCGGACGCGGAGGCAACACCAAGGATGAAACCGGCACCCCCTATCGCATTTCCGGCACCCATACGGACATCACAAAACGCAAGCAGGCCGAACACGCCCTCCGAAAAAGCGAAGAACAATACCGAGCCATTTTCGAAAACGCCACGGACGGCATCTATCAATGTACGCCCGGTGGGCGGTTCCTCACCATGAATACCGCATTGGCCCACTGTCTTGGCTATGAAAGTCCTGAGCACACCATGGAAACAATCACTGATATTCGTGAACAGCTCTGGGTCAACCCCGAAGATCGAGATGTTTTCCTTGAGGAGCTGGCTCAAAAAGGCACACTCCAAAACTACGAACACCATATCAAACGCAAAGACGGGTCCAGGATATGGATATCCGAAAACGCCCGCGCCATCTATGACGATGCAGGCCAGCTCGAATATTATGAAGGTTTTCTCCAAGATATCACGACCAGAAAATTCAATGAGAGCACCACCAAGGCCCTGTATGCCATCTCGGCCGCCATCACCATGACACATGATCTCTCGGAATTATACCGAGCCATTCATGCCATTATCAAAGGAGTTGTCCACACCCAAAATTTCTTCATCGCCGAAGTCAACAAGAAACTCGATAGAATGCAATTCGTCTATTTCAGAGATGAAAAGGACGACTACTTCGATATCACCGGCATCAGCGATTCGACCATGAACAGCCTGTCCATTCATGTCTACCGGACAGGCGCACCCCTCCGATTTTCCGCAGCCCGGCCCAAAGACGTGGCCCTGGCCCAGGATGTTGGCATCATCGGGACAACGCCGGCAGCATGGCTCGGCGTCCCGCTCAAACTCAACGGTGAAATCATGGGCGTCATGGCAGTTCAGGACTATGCCAATCCGCTGCAATATGGAGAAATAGATGTCTCCTTCATGACCGCAGTTTCCGAACAGGTGGCCATGGCCATCGAACGAAAGGCCAACGAAGAATCCCTGACCCGGCTGAACGAAAAGCTGGAGTCAAAAGTCGATCAACGGACTGCGGAACTCAAAAAACAAACCGCAGAACTTGAAAACGCCAATAAACGACTTCGCAAACTGGATGAAATCAAATCGACCCTGGTCTCCTCCGTCTCCCATGAGCTACGCACCCCCCTCACGTCCATCCGAGGATTTGCCAAACTCTGCGCCAAAGACTTTGCCCGTTATTTTCATCCATTGACAGAGAACATGCTCCTCAAGGATAAAGGATGTCGTATCCAAAACAACCTCGCCATCATCGACACCGAGGGAGAGCGGCTCACCCGGCTCATCAACGATTTTCTGGACATCAACCGGATCGAATCAGGCAAGGCAGCGTGGCATGACACCACCCTTGATCCATGCGCTGTCATCACCAAAGCCACGACCACCGCTTTTGGCAGTTTTGCCGCCAAGTCCGGGGTTCAGCTCATTTCAGACATTCCCGCATCGGCCCGTCCCATCCATGCTGATCCTGATAAAATACATCAGATCCTTATCAACCTGCTCAACAACGCGTACAAATTTACCACCCGAGGCAGCGTGACCGTCTCGTTTCAGGAAAGAGGCGGAAGCACCATCTTCTCTGTCAAGGATACCGGCCCGGGAATCCACCAGGAAGAACTCCCTCACCTGTTTGAGAAATTTCACAAGGCCCCCTTGGGAGACACACTCCACGTTTCAGACACAGGAACCGGCCTGGGGCTGGCCATCTGCAAAGAAATCGTGGAACATTATGGCGGGTCCATCTGGGTGGAATCATCGATTGGCACAGGCAGTATCTTTTCCTTTTCCATCCCGTGTGTTCCATAACATACCGGTAAAACAACGGCGCAGGGCACACGGTTCATACGCCAGCCCCATACCGTCCCAGCATGGAAAGACGAACCGTCACGGTGGTCCCTTCGTCCTCAGTGGAACGCATGGAGATACAATGATGTTCCATCTCCAATCGAAGCCAACAACACCGCCAGTGTATACCTCATACAACGCATGAACACGGCGAAACGCCATGGCAAAGATGCCCGCAGCCAAAAATATCCAGGCCAGACTCCGCCCCGTGTCAATGATCAGCCGAAGGGCCATGATTCCGGCAGCGAATTGAAACACCATAGATATGAAAATGACAACAAGGCTCATTCCCTGCTCCACACAATGCTTGCGACAAACAAAAGATAGCGTTTAAAATACGCACAAAGAGGCTTCATGCCATCAATAATCGCGGAGGGATATTCGATCGACAATCAGACATTTCGTAAAGACCATTTTCCACCTGAATATATGAGGAAATGTTGACGACCCGGTATGGATGCCCTATAAATTCAGTCCGTTCATGAAAATTGAATTCGGAAAATAGGTTCACCATGACGTCTCTCATGATTTTTCGAGCAGACTCACCTTCAAAAGGACTTCATGAAAATGACTGAATATCGACACTCCCGTTATCGATTCCCGGTCGCTTCACAAATAACTGGCAGGGATTCGGGGTTGTTCAGGTGGCCACCATCGCTTCTCATCGCATCCGGCGAACGCCTATTTTAGACCACCTCGCCCAGTCGTCCCCTGTTGCACCCCATTCACCGTACAACACCTCACGAGTCTCTCATGAAAAAAAACGCACTTCGGTTGGCCATTGCCTTTGCCGTCTACATTCTTGGCGTGTGCCTCATCTCAGGGTTTGAATACGTTTCCACCAAGAACCAAATTCTGACATCGACAAATGAACAGCTAAAAAACGCCGCGCATGTCGTTCCCGCGATTCTCGGAAAAACATATCATGTCGGCATAGCCAAAAAACGACCGACCAACGCAACATATACCACGGCACTCATCAATCTGAACGATGCCATCAAAAATACGAAAATCGCCAACCTGTATTCCATGATATACCGGGATGGTCAGGTGCTTTTCACCAGTGCCAACGCATCACGGGACGCCATTGCATCGCAGACCTATATCCAATGCATGACCCCGTATGACGAAGCCACAAATACATTGAAAAAGGCATTCAATACCTCAAAACCGACCTTTGACGACTTTGAAGATGCCACAGGCCACTTCCATTCCATCCTGGTCCCCTTTACGGCACCGGACGGCACTCGATACATTGTCGGAGCCGACATCCGAATGGATGCCATCAACGCCATGCTCTTTTCCCACCTGCTCAGCACAATCGGCAAGGGGGCCGGACTGCTTGTCCTGCTCATTCCCATCCTCTGGGCATCATGGCGGAACGCGAAGGACGAAAAGGCCTTCCTCCATGCTGAAATTGATAAAGGCACCGAAGAAATCAACGCCCTGAATGAGAACCTGATTGAACAGATCAAAACCGCCCAAGCTCATGAGAAGCAGGCCCAAAAAGCCAAAGAAATAGCTATCGAAGCCAGGACACACGCGATACAGGCTGGCGACGACGCCAAACACGAAGCCGCAATCACACTGGAAGAATCCTCACACCGCCTTTCCATTGCAAGTGAGCAACTCGCCGCTCAAGTCCAGCAGGTGGCCAACGGAGCTGAAACACAAAAACTTCGGGCGATTGAGACCGGCGCAGCGATTGAAGAAATGAACGCGACCGTGCTTGAAGTCGCCTCCAATGCTGCCAACGCCGCTGAAAAGACAGAGAATGCCAGACAGGTGGCAGAATCCGGCCTGACCGTCGTTGAAGAGGTTATCTCGGCCATCGAAACAGTCTCGAACAAGACCGAAACCATGCGAGAAAGCCTGCATTCGTTGGGTGACAGAGCACTAGGTATCGGCGAAATCATCAATGTCATCAATGACATCGCTGACCAAACCAACCTACTGGCACTCAACGCCGCTATTGAGGCAGCCCGTGCAGGAGAGGCCGGAAGAGGATTCTCGGTCGTTGCAGACGAAGTGAGAAAACTGGCGGAAAAGACCATGTCAGCCACCAAGGAAGTGGAAAGCACCATCGGCTCGATTCAAAAATTGACTGAAAGCAATATTGACCACATGAACGAAACCAATGAAGTCGTCAACAAGACCACTGGGCTTGCTGAAAAAGCGGGACAAGAACTTCAGGATATCGTCAGTCTGGTCAATGACAGTTCCGACCGGGTCCGGTCGATCGCCACGGCAAGTGAAGAACAATCTGCGGCCAGCGAACAAATCAATCAAGCAGCTACTGAAATAAACACCATCTGCTCCGAAACGGCAGAAGGAATGGGACAGGCCACGGAAGCCATCATGGATCTGGCCTCGCAGTCAGTCCAACTCAAAACATTGATCAATTCTCTCAAAAACGATCAGAAAGACATCTAGAAATATATCCTCACGTCGGAAAAGCCCGGCGTGAGGATCTCGTTTACCCTTATTTTCCCTGTCGCGCGTTATACACCGTTTTTTGTAAGGCGGTGAATTCCCGATAGGCGGCGATGGCTTCATTTTTCAAAACATTGTCGGTCAACGAAATTCCACGCCGTTCCAACTCCGTCCGCCACTGCTCACTGACAGGCCCTTCATCAAATCCGGTAATATCTTCCAATTCTGGACCGGACCCCGCAATGACAAGGGAACGCACCCCGGACCAAAGGACCGCACCCAAACACATGGCACACGGTCGCCAGTTCACCACCAACTCATGGGCGGGCACCCCTTCGGCTCCGAGATCGTAGGTCCCGAGCATCTTCTGCGCCAGAGACAGGGCCATGATTTCGGCATGGGCCGACGAACAATTGAACGGCATGACCCGGTTCACTCCGATAACGACCAACCGCCCGGAATCGCGTTCAAAAACACCGGCGGCAAACGGCCCACCCGTGTTGCGTAAAAAGTTTTGCCGAGAAAACTCAATCACGGCTGCCATACGCGCTTCCGGCGTGGGCAAATGAGATGGGAGCGCACCCAGCGCATCCGCAGCCCATTCAGGCATATCAAGAGAAAATGAAAGGTCGGAAAAGGTCGAATTTTTCATGCAATAACTCCACAATGATTTGGTTGGCGAAGCTCTATCGTCATGCCGAACAGAAGGCAAGCCCAGTACAACCGACAGACCGGAATCCACTTTGGTCCATGAAAATTGACACCGCTTATGCCACGGCATACATTCAATGCATGCGAAAGACACGGTATCATACAATCCTTCCTTTTCATGCAGTGAGACGCGTTCCGCGTCGGATCAAGACTGCGGTCTGACCGTTTCTCCTCCTCCCCCACTTGTCAATCGTTCACACCATATGAACGAGCACCCCATTTTGGACCGAACAAATTCGGTCTTTTCGCTGATCACCCACAGGAGAAGAACAATGAAAAACACGCCATTTGAATCACCATTCGAAGGGTATGAAATACGCCATCATATCACGAACAAGAATATCCAGGTCGGACAACACAGCTATTATTCCGGCTATTATCATGGACATCACTTTGAAGAAAACGTGCGATATCTGCATCCCGAACGGGACGATGTTGACCGCCTTGTCATTGGCAAATACTGCTCCATCGGTTCTGGAGCCATATTTCTCATGGCAGGCAATCAGGGCCACCGGCATGACTGGATTTCCACATACCCATTCCATTACAGACCGGAATTTGCCGAAGCCGCAGATGGGTACACGCCCAAAGGGGATACCGTCATCGGCAATGATGTCTGGATCGGCACCGAAGCCATGATCCTGCCCGGCATTTCCATCGGCAACGGAGCAATCATCGCAGCCCGGGCGGTGGTGACGCGAAACGTGCCGGACTACACGGTCGTGGGAGGCAATCCGGCAAAGATCATCCGACAACGATTCAGCGATGACGACATTGACAGGCTGTTGCGACTCCGATGGTGGGATTGGCCTGAAGAGAAGGTGAAACGACACCTTGATGCGCTCTGTAGTCACGACATCGACCGACTGTGCGCCGCAGGGGAATAGCCCTCAACGACAAAAGGCTTCAGGGATTTCCCTGAAGCCTTTCAAAATATGGTGCCCCCAGCAAGATTCGAACTTGCGGCACCAGGATTAGGAATCCTGTGCTCTATCCACCTGAGCTATGGGGGCACGGGGAATTTCTCCTATCCGACCGGGGATGAAAAGGCAAGTGTTTCATCGCCAAACCTGTGCAATGCACATTTTCTTGCGTGCAAATTCATTCACACTGTTTACAACCGAAAAAAAAGGCCTATAGTTCCCGAATGCGGCTGTATGCCGCCATCCTGTTTCCTCAAGAATCCATAACGGAGCCATTATGATTCGCAAACTTAAAACATTGATTCTCGCACTTGCCGTTGTCATGGCCGTCCCTCTGGCGGCTCACGCCAATGGACTTCCCGTTTTCACGGAATTAGCTGCCAAGGCGGGAAAGGCCGTTGTTTTTATCTCAACAGAAAAAACCGCCGCGCCTGGGCATAGGCAACAATTCAAGCAACAAGTTCCCGAAGGACACCCGTTCCGCGAATTTTTTGACCGGTTCGATCAATTTTTTGGACAGCAACAGGGCCAACCCCGCAAACAGTTGGGACAGGGGTCCGGCTTCGTCATCTCCACCGATGGCCTGATCGTGACCAATAATCACGTCATCGAAGGGGCTGACAAAGTGACTGTCCGCTTCCAGGACAACAAAAAAATATACGAAGCCACCGTGGTCGGCGCGGATCGCGAAACTGATCTGGCAGTCATCAAAATCAAAGCGGACAAACCACTCCCGATACTGCCGCTCGGCAATTCCGACACCATCCAGGTCGGTGAATGGGTCCTTGCCATCGGCAATCCGTTCGGCCTCGACAACACGGTCACCGCAGGCATCATCTCCGCCAAGCACCGCATCATCGGTGCCGGACCGTTTGACAATTTCCTCCAGACCGACGCGTCCATCAACCCCGGTAACTCCGGCGGTCCGCTGCTCAACATGCGCGGCGAAGTGATCGGCATCAATACCGCCATCAATGCCGCAGCCGACAACATCGGTTTTGCCATCCCCAGCACACAGGCTGAAAAAATCATCCGCCAGCTCAAACAGGGCAAAACCGTCCAACGCGGCTGGCTCGGTGTCACCATTCAACGTGTTGGCGAAACCCAGGCAAAGGCGCTCGGTCTGTCCGAACCCACCGGCGCATTGGTCGCCTCGGTCGGGAAGAATTCCCCGGCTGCCAAGGGCGGACTCAAGCAAGGGGATGTCATCCTCGGCGTCAACGGCCATAAGGTCGAAGACAACAACGACCTGCTCAAAAAGATCGCGGATCTCTCTCCCAACGAAAAAGTCCGCCTCAACCTCTGGCGAAATGGCAAGACAGTGACTAAAACAGTCACGTTGGGCGAACGCAGTGAAAAAACGTTGGCCGCCATGAGTCCCAATAAACAAGGCCCAACCCAAACCAGTGCGGTCCTGGGTATGCAGTTGAAATCCGTGACCGATCAGGAAGCGCAGGCCCTCGGGTTGGAGACGACACAGGGATTGCTTGTGGTCACTGTTGATCGCAACACCCCGGCCGGAGAGGAAGGCATTCGCCAAGGCGATGTTATCATCCAGGCCAACCAGAAGGACGTGAACACCGTGGTCGAACTACAAAAAGTCATCGAACGCGACAAGGATCGCGGCGCGGTCATGCTCCTCATCAAACGACAGGGCCAGAACAGCTTCATCGCACTGCCGCTCGACAAATAACACATCAAAGGGGCTTCAAACGAAGCCCCTTTTTTCAAGGATATCCAGTGAATTCAGCAACACTCATCGCCCCTGCCAAAATCAATCTTCATCTCGAAATACGCGGGAGACGCCCTGACGGCTATCACGAACTTCGCACGCTCTTCTTCCCTGTGGACATGCCCTGTGATCTCATCAAGATCGAACCGGGACATGACGAACATTTCTATATCCGCTGTCCAGAAAAACCAGCCTTGGAAACAACCGACAATATTCTGTATACAACCTGGAAAAAATTCGGGCAGACCACTGGCTTTCAGCCTGGAATATTCGTCACCCTGACAAAAAACATCCCTATGGGTGGCGGACTTGGCGGTGGCAGTTCCGATGCCGCGACCATGCTCAAATGGCTCAATTCCGAAGCAGGTGACGCGGCCCTGTCTCCTGAAAAGCTGCTTGAATTAGCGGCCTCTTTGGGAGCCGATGTCCCCTTCTTTTTCATGGATGGCCCGGCCTGGGCCGAAGGCATTGGAGAAAAACTCGAACCGGCGTCGGTCAACCTTTCGGAAATGACGCTACTCATAGCATCCCCGGACATTGAAGTCTCCACCCCATGGGCCTTCGCTGCCTGGGATGAAAAAAATCCCGATGCAAAGCAACGAGAATCCTTGACAACCAGCAAATCTGGTACTAAGACTCCATCTCCCGTTTCAGCCAAAGAAATGACGAACGATTTTGAACCCATTGTCTTTGATAAATATCCAAGACTTCGGGAAATAAAAGAAAAGATCATCACTCTGGGAGCTGAGACAGCCGCCATGAGCGGTTCGGGAGCCTCCATTTTTGGACTTTTTCAAAAACGGACTACGGCAGCACTGGCCGCCACGGCTCTCGAAAATGAGGGAATTGAAATTTTCATGATGGAATGTCATTAAGTAGATCCATCAACGAAACGGTTGTATCGCGTGCTTCTTCGAAACACTGATGTCAGCGGCTTGAAAAACAGCAACTGATAACCAAACAGAGTTCGCCAAAAGAGCACACGCGACAGAAAGACACGGACAGTGTGCGGGTATATCCTTACCGTATCACACCATACCGTGGACGAAACGCGGATATCAACCGGGCACGGCACATTTTGCTGGGGCGTCGTCAAGTGGTAAGACACCAGGTTTTGGTCCTGATATTCGGGGGTTCGAATCCTCCCGCCCCAGCCACTTATTTACAACCTCGAGGTAATAGTCATCATGCATGGTGAACTGAAGATCATCAGTGGATCTGCAAGTCCGAAATTGGCCGACGCCATTTGTGAACACCTGGGGACCAAAGCGTCCCCGGTTTTGCGTGAACGGTTCTCCGATGGAGAAATTCGCATTGAAATTGGTGAAAATGTCCGTGGTGACGATGTCTTTGTCGTTCAGCCCACCTGCTCACCGGTCAACTTCCACCTCATGGAACTCTGTCTGATGCTGGACGCACTCAAACGCGCCAGCGCATCCCGCGTGACAGCGGTCGTTCCGTATTTCGGCTACGCCCGTCAGGACCGCAAAGTCGTTCCTCGCGCCCCTATTTCCGCCAAAATGGTCGCTGACCTGCTCTCAACCGCAGGGATGCAACGTCTGGTCACCATCGACTTGCACGCCGGCCAGATTCAGGGCTTCTTCAACTGTCCCGTTGACAACCTCTTTGCTGCTCCGGCCCTGCTGGAACACCTGCGGGAACGGAACGAAGAAGATTTCGTCATCATTTCACCGGATGCCGGTGGCGTTGAACGCGCTCGGGCCTACGCCAAGCGCCTCGGTGCCACACTGGCCATTGTCGATAAGCGTCGGGATGCCCCGAACCAGGCAAAGGCCATGCACATCATTGGTGATGTCAAAGACAAGGTCGCCGTGGTTATCGACGACATGATCGACACCGCCGGTACCATGTGTGCCGCCGCCAATGTCATCATGGAAAACGGTGCCAAAGACGTCCTGGCCTGTGCGACTCACCCGGTCTTGTCCGGTCCGGCCATCAAACGCCTTGAAGAATCCGCATTTTCCGAAGTGGTTGTCACTGACACCATCCCGCTCAACGAAGCGGCTCAGGCCTGTTCGAAAATCAAACAGCGCTCTGTCGCTTCCTTGTTGGCGAAAGCAATCAATAATGTCCACACGGAATCGTCCGTGTCCGTACTTTTCGTTTAAGGGAATTATCCCACAGACCATTTAAAGCGTGAGCGTCCGTTTATAGTGAACGGCCAGAGCGTAACAGGAGAAACATTATGGCAGAACTGCTGAAACTCAACATTCAGGAACGCAGTGAAAGAGGCAAAGGCCCCAACCGTCGTCTCCGTGCTACAGGCATGGTCCCCGGCATCTACTACGATTCCGAAGGTGTAAACATCCCCGTCAAGGTGGAAATGGTCCCTTTGCAGAAAGCCTATGCTTCTCTGGGTAACGCACAGGTCTTTGAACTGGTCCTGGAAAAAGACGGCAAGACCGAAACCAAGCCGTCCCTGCTGTGGCGCGTCCGCAACGAGCCTGTCAAAGGCGTCCCCGAACACGTGGACTTCTTTGGCGTCGATCTGCACAAGGAGATCAAGGTTCACGTTCATTTCGAAATCGTTGGAGACTCCAAGGGCGTCAAGCTCGGCGGTATCATGGAACTCTTCCGTGAATCCATCGAGGTCATTTGTAAGCCGCTTGAAATTCCGAGCTCCATCGTTATCGACATCACTGAATTGGACATCATGGACTCCATCCATATTGCCAACGTCCAGTTCCCAGAAGGTGTCTCTCCGGTCTTCGATGAAAACTACGCTGTTGTCGGTATCCAGCCCGCACGCGAAGAAGAAGAACTCGACGCCGATACCGATGAACCTGAAACCGTTGTCGAAACAGCTGACGAGGCTCAGGCCGAGTAATTCAGCTCCGTACAATATGAATCCTTCCCGGAGTGTGATTTCGCACTCCGGGATTCTTTTTGCCTCGACGCACAGAGGCTGCTATCCTGCTCCCTGCCGAGCCACCTGAAACTCTCACACAATACATCCTGATTATGGAGTACAAAAGCGCAATTATTGGTCTGGGCAACCCCGGACCCAAGTACGAACAAACCCGACATAATATCGGGTTCATGCTCGTGGATCATTTGTTGCGTCTGGGAGCCGACCGTAAATCCATGCGACTGGAACGGATCGACGAATCAGGGGACTACGAATTGTGGCGCATGAAATTCGCCGGGGCCTATCGCCTGCTCGCCAAGCCCATGACCTACATGAATCTGAGCGGCAAGGCGGTGTCAAAGATTTGTGGCCGTCACGGCATTCGACCCGACGATGTGCTCGTTGTTCATGATGAACTTGATCTGCCAGTTGGCCGAATGAAATTGAAAAAGGGCGGCGGAAATAACGGACACAACGGATTGGCGTCGATTCAGGAACGACTCGGTACCCCCGGATTCTATCGGCTTCGACTCGGAGTCGGTCGTCCGGTTGATACATACAAACCGATCAGTGATTGGGTTCTGGAACCGTTTGAAACGAAAAATGTCGAACATCTTTCCGAAATCATCACGCACGCATCCAAGGGATTAGATATTTTCTACCGCCGCGGCATGGGGTTTGCGACCCAGCACATCAACTCTTTTTCCCTGGATGAAGAGTAAATATAGTAACCGTGGACTCCTCCACGTATTTTCGGTATGATGTTCTTCTGCCGTGTGTAATAAAGCATTTTTCAAGGAGCTTAGGTCCAAGTGTTCAAGGTTAATGAATTGGTTGTGTACCCGTCTCAGGGAGTCGGTCGCGTCGAGCGTATAGAATCTCAGGAGATCGGCGGTGTTAAAGCCGACTTTTACATAGTCCGCATCTTGAGCAACAACGTGACCCTTATGGTTCCCGTGGCGAATGCGGAAAATGTCGGACTCCGGTCCGTGTGCAGCAAGCGTCTGGGACAGGAAATTTTCGAATCCCTCAATGATCGGGCCGGTTTCACCGGGTATACCGGACAGAACTGGAACCGACGGTATCGTGAATACTCCGAAAAACTGAAAAGTGGCGATCTTGCTGACGTGGCGTATGTCCTGAAAGAACTCTTTCTGATCGGTCGCGACAAGGAACTCTCTTTTGGTGAACGGCGTCTGCTTGAACAGGCAATGGGATTGGTCTCCATGGAACTGGCATACTCTGTTGGCCGCGATCAGGAAGCCATCAAAGAAGACATCAATGAGATGTTTGCCGACGTCATTGCAGCACAGGAGAAAGACGAGTAACAGGGCTTGTCAAGGCCCGCTCTTTCATGTACATCCTATTCAAGATGCCGCGTCGCGGTGTAGTTATTTTCCCACTATCATAGATTTTCTGTAAAAGACTTCAAAGACTGTGAGCACAACTTCAACGAGAGGTATGCTTTATAGTATTACCCTGTGAACCGACCATAGAGGACGGTTCTGTCTCACTCGTATACACACCCCTTTTTTCGAACAGCTCAAATACGTCTACTGAATACTTGTTTATAATACTTTTTCAACCTCAACACCCATTTTTCGATTATGGCCAATAAAAAACCTGGCAAAGACGTCAAAGGCAAAGGTCCCGCCCCTAAAAGACCCCCACGAGGCAAAAAAGTCGCCCCAAAACCCTCTGGTACTAAAAACGGGAACGGCAATGGCAACGGCGGCAGCCTGAACCTCACCGAATTAAAACTCAAGTCCATGCAGGACCTCACTGAATTGTCCATGGAATTCGGTGTTGAAAACCCAAGCACCATGCGGAAACAGGAGCTGATTTTCTCCCTGTTGCAGGAATGTGCATCCCAGGACGGACAAATCTTCGGCGAAGGTGTTCTGGAAATTCTGCCCGATGGATTCGGGTTCCTCCGCTCCCCCATGTACAGTTATATGGCCGGACCGGATGATATTTATGTCTCGCCATCCCAAATTCGTCGCTTCGGACTTCGCAAGGGGGATGTGGTTTCCGGCCAGATTCGCCCACCCAAGGAAGGAGAACGATATTTCGCTCTACTCCGCGTCTCTGAAATCGGTTTTGAAGATCCGAAACACTCAAAAAATCTCGTCCTTTTCGACAATCTGACCCCCCTCTACCCCGAAGAACAGTTCAAACTGGAAAATGGGGACAAGAATTACTCCTCCCGCATCATCGACTTATTGGCTCCCATCGGCAAGGGACAACGTGGCGTTATCGTGGCCCCACCCCGAACCGGCAAGACCATCATGCTCCAGACCATCGCCAACTCCATCAATGCCAACCACCCTGAGGTGGACCTCATTGTCCTGCTCATTGACGAGCGACCTGAGGAAGTGACGGACATGCAGCGCACGGTCAAGGCAGAAGTCGTCAGCTCCACCTTTGATGAACCTCCGCAGCGCCACGTTCAGGTTGCGGACATGGTCATCGAAAAGGCCAAACGGCTGGTGGAACGGAAACGGGATGTGGTCATCCTGCTGGATTCCATCACCCGACTCGGTCGTGCGTACAACGCCGTCACCCCGTCGAGTGGTCGCGTGTTGTCCGGTGGTATTGACGCCAACGCACTCCAACGCCCCAAACGGTTCTTCGGCGCAGCCCGAAATATCGAAGAAGGCGGATCATTGACCATCATCTCCACCGCACTCATCGACACCGGCTCCCGCATGGACGAAGTCATCTTCGAAGAATTCAAGGGCACCGGCAACATGGAACTCTATCTGGACCGTCATCTGTCCGACAAACGTGTGTACCCTGCCATTGATATCAATCGCTCCGGCACCCGCAAGGAAGAATTGTTGTTGGAACCGGATGTACTCAACCGTGTCTGGATCCTCAGAAAGTTGCTCTCGCCCATGAATTCCATCGATTCCATGGAATTCTTGCGTGGCAAGATGAAAAACACGAAAACCAATCGAGATTTCCTGGATTCCATGGCCAGATAATTCTCTTTTACAGGTCTCTCATTGGCGCGATCACCTGTGGTCGCGCCTTTTTTTCGGCAACCGGGTGCACATGGTTGCCTTGCCCGTTCAAATGATTCATTGTGAAACATGCACGACATGGAAGGACTATGACACACCGGATTTGCACACTACTGCCCGCATTCTTTGCGGCCCTCCTTTTGACCTTTACCCCCATGGTCAATGCACAGGCCAACCCCTTACTGGGCGAAAAGTTGACACTCCGCGATGAGAATAAACTTGGTCGGGAGTTCGATCAGGTCATCCGAAGCCAAATGGGCATGGTGGGTGATACGTATATTACTGATTTCGTCACCGATGTTGTCAATCGCATCGTGGACGGTAAACGCCCCATGCCCTACACGGTCAAAAGCGCGGTCATCGCCAACCCGATCATGAACGCTTTCGCCATTCCCGGCGGATTCATCTACATTTTTACCGGCCTTATTCAAGAAGTCACCACGGAAGCACAGTTGGCCGGCGTTATTTCTCACGAATTGGCACACGTTTCCCAACGCCATGTGGTTCACCGTATCGAAAAACAGAAAAAAATCGGCCTGCTTTCAACCGTTGGTGTCTTGACCGGATTGCTCCTTGGCATCGCGTCCGGAAGCGGCGATGCAGGAAAAATTGGCACTGCCATTGCCATGGGCAGCTCTGGTGCAGCGACCCAAGCCATGCTCAATTATTCTCGCGAGGATGAAAACGAAGCGGACCACGTGGGTCTCAACGCACTGGTCAAGGCGGGATACAATCCTCAGGGTATGCCCCAGATGTTCGAAATCATGCAAAAAAATAAATGGTTTGATTCCGGTTCGCACATGCCGGCATATCTTTCCACTCACCCAGGCACCGATGACCGTATTACCTATCTCAATGATCGAATTGCCCGAATGCCCAAAGAATTTTCTCAACGCACGGATGACAACACTCGATTGCACCGGGTACAGGTGCTCGTTCGTGGGCACATGTCCCCCCCTAAAAGTGCGTTGGCATATTGGAATGATAAAATGGCCACCGGCCTGACGCCCATGGAACATGCTGGTCGAGGCATTACTCTTTCCCGACTCAAAAAAATGGATGAGGCCCAAAAGGCCTTTGAAACCGCACTCGCGCAAGACAGCAACGATCCATTAATCTCCCGCGAGGCAGGCATATTCTATTTCAAGACAGGCCAGGCGGACAAGGCGTTCCCCTTGCTGCAAAAGGCCACCATCCAAAACTCCAGGGATGCCATCGGTCTGTTTTATCTTGCCCGGTTGCAAAGTGAAGCCAAACAATACCGGCAGGCGATCGCCAACATGCAAAAAGTCGAAAAACTGGTCCCGGAAGACTGGGAAGTCCATCATCATCTGGGGATGATACTTGGCGAATCCGGCGACACCTTTGGCGGCAATGTCCACCTTGCCTATGGCGGTCTTTACTCCATGAACATGCGCAAGGCAAAATTGCACGCCCAAAAGGCCACGGCACTGGCACAGACCGATGCCCAAAAAGAAACGGTCAAACAACTCGAAGAACGTATCAAGGAAAGAGCCGAACTCACAAAATAGGCCAACCTTGTGAACCGCGCCTTTTTGGCGTAGGTTGCTTTTTTTTTCAAACAGGGACACAGACTATCATGATCGTCGCAAGGACTATAGCGGAACTTCAGGACGTGGTCGGTGCGTCATGCGTGACCATCGGCAACTTTGACGGCGTCCACAAAGGACATCAGAAACTCATTGAACTGGCGTGCTCACGTGCCAAATCACAGGACCTCACCAGTGTGGTTGTCACCTTTGAGCCACACCCGCTCCGAGTTCTCCGCAATGACAAGACACCGCCGTTCATTACCCTGACCGACCAAAAAATCGATCTCATTTCCCAATACGGTCCCCAGGCCTGTCTCCTGTTGAATTTCACCATGGATATGGCCAGGCTCTCGCCCGAGGAATTCGTCAAGAAATACCTCGTGGACGGTTTGGGGATGAAAGAAATGATCATAGGGTACGACTATCATTTGGGAAAAGCTCGGGTCGGAGACTTTGAGACACTGACCCAACTCGGTGAAAAACATGGCTTTTCCGTCGATCGTCTGGACCCTGTTTCCATTGACAACGCCATTGTCAGCTCCACCCGTATCCGCGATCTCGTCCAGGCCGGAAAGGTCTGGGCTGTCCGTTCGCTGCTCGGTCGATTCTATCAAGTCAAAGGCGAAGTCGTTCATGGTATGAATCGGGGCGGCAAACTGCTCGGATTTCCCACGGCCAACCTCAAACTGGTGGATGAACTCTTTCCCAAACCCGGCGTCTATGCCGTCTGGGTCGAGGTGGATAATGTCATTCACAAGGGTGTAGCCAACATCGGCAAGAACCCGACGTTCGGTAACGATGCCCTGTCCGTGGAACCGCATATTCTCGATTTTACCGGCGATATTTATGGCGAAGATATTCAGGTCCACTTTGTCCAACGCATCCGCGATGAGAAGAAATTCAACGGACTCGACGAACTCAAGGACCGCATTGCCAAGGATATCGAGCTGGGACGCCAATTATTGTCTCAACCCGAAGCATCCATCAAACTGACGCACCCCGACGTGGGCCGCTCTGACGGATAGCCCGATGCCCCTGCAAGTCATTTCCAAGCTCATCAATTACTGGGGGGACTTCGTCAAGTCCTACCGCATGGTCACCTCATTCCGGTGGTTGACCATCGGCGTTCTGGTCGGCGTCATGTCCGGTCTGGTCGCGGTCGGTTTTTTCTGGCTCGTCGAACTCGGCAAATTCATCATCCAGAACAATCTGGCTGGTATTGCTGCCGTGGAACCAGCTGGTGAAGGGATTTTTCACGGTCCCACCGGCGAATTCCGCCCATGGATCATCCCTGTCTTCACCACTGGTACTGCCCTGCTCACTGGCTGGCTGGTCCAACGATTCATCCCGGAAACCATGAACGGCGGAACAGACGGAACCGATGCCACCATCAACGCATTTCACAATAATGGCGGCATCATCAAGGCACGAGTCGCTATCATCAAAGGACTCTGCTCTGTCCTGACCATCGCCTCCGGTGGTTCTGCTGGTCGAGAAGGACCGATCACCCAAATGGGAGCCGGCGTTGGCGCATGGCTTGCCAAGATCTTCAATTTTTCAGCCAAGGAACGCCGTCTGCTCCTGCTGTCCGGCGCGGCTGGCGGACTGGGAGCGATTTTCCGCGCTCCGTTGGGTGGCGCGCTCACAGCCGTGGAAGTCATCTACCGCGAGGACTTCGAGGCCGAAGCCATTCTGCCCGCAGTCATGAGTTCCGTAGTGTCCTATTCCATATTCACCTTTTTCTTTGGCACCGAACCGATCTTTGGCATCCCCCGATTTTCGTTCCATGACCCCCGTGAATTGATTTTCTATGCCCTGCTCGCCTTTGTCTGCGCTGCTGTTGGCTGGATGTATATCAAGACATTCTACGTCATCAAATATCACATTTTTTTCCCGCTTCGCGAAAAAATAGGCATCATCTGGTCCATGGGACTTGGTGGACTCGCCATGGGCATTCTGGGTATTGCGTATCCCTACACCGCGACCGACGGTCTGGTCACGGGCGGCATCCTGTCCGGTGGATATGGCTGGCTCGAACTGGCTATTCTCGGTCAGATTCCCGCACTCGGCATGTGTTATATCATCATCGGCAAAACCGTTGCCACATCCATCACCATCGGTTCCGGCATGTCTGGCGGCATGTTTGCTCCAGCCCTGTTCGTGGGCGGCATGTCCGGTGGATTGGTCGGCAAAGCCGGTCATCATTTCTTCCCGGATATCGTCACCCAACCCGGCGCATATATCCTTGTGGGTATGGCCGCATTTTTCGCTGGCGTTGCCAACGCTCCCATCGGCCCGCTCATCATGGTCACCGAACTGACCCAGGGCTATGGCCTGCTCGCGCCGCTCATGCTCGCTTCAGCCATGTGCATTGTCCTTGGCCGCAACTATTCGTTGTATGAACATCAGGTGGAAAACAAATTCGACTCTCCGGCCCATACCGAAGACGCGACCATCAACGTGTTGGAACAGATGCACGTCTCCGATTTCTATGATCCGGACGATGTGATCGTGTTGGAAGAAGGGACCACACTCAAGGCCCTGACTGACATTCTCGCCAACTCGGACCAACTGTACTTCCCGGTACGACGGGCGGAAAACGGCGAATATTGCGGCATGATTTCGATCCACAATGTCCGCAACTGGATGTTCGAGGAAGAGCTGCACGATCTGGTGGTGGTCCGAGACCTCATGTCCCGCCCGGTCTATGTCCGCCCGGACTACGATCTGTATCAGGCCCTACTCAGATTCGTGAACACGGACTACGGACAGATTCCAGTCGTCTCCAAAACAGACACCAATGAAATTGTTGGTCTCATCAACCGGGACAACGTGTTCAAGGCCTATGCCGAAGCTATAGCTGACGTCAAACGAGATGCGGAAAACGATTAGTCCGACGTTGAATACAGCACAAAATGCAGCGTGATTGACGCTCCCATATTTGGCGGTGACTCCACACAGAGTTCGCCGCCAAATTCTTCGTGCATGAGCCGTTTGACTCGTGTCAGCCCAAGGCCCACCCCTGACGCCTTGGTCGTGAAAAATGGATCGGTCACAAAAGTCAGATGCTCTTCCGAAATTCCCGGCCCGGCATCGGTTATCCGTAAACCATACCGACTTTCCGGTGCGTAAAACTGCTCGGAGGCCGTCATGGAATTCGCGCAGACACCCAGCCCACCCACAATCTTCACCGTCACTGCCTCGTCTTCACAAAATTCAATCGCATTGCGAAGCACTTCCGTGATCGCCACCACGGCCAGTTCCGCATCGACCTCCAATTCACCATCGGCCACCATAACCGAGCAATCCAACCGTTTCCCCAAAACGTCCGCAATATCGCGCGCCACGTTCACAGCGTTGTCAACCAGCGTCCCCACAGCCACAATCTGCCGTTCTCCAACGGTCAAAGACACATATTCACTGATAACACCGACAAGATGTTCCAAGCGCAAACTGTTTTCGCGAACAGCCTGGGCATAGTCACACAAGGGGCTGTTTGGCGACACCTTCTTAAGCAACAGTCGCGACATACCGCCCAACGTCATGATGGGATTACGAATCTGATGGGCCATGGCATTGGCAAAATTATGCAATCCTTGAACACGATCCGCCTGCGCCTGAACCACTTGGGCGGTCCGCCGATTGACCCGCTGTTCAAGGATATCATTCTGTTGCAGCAAAACCTGACGTGCCTGAATGAGTTGCAGATGCGCCCTGACACGGGCAGCCACCACCGGAGGACTGATCGGTTTGGTGGTATAATCGACCGCCCCTAACTCAAGCCCCTTGGCTTCTTTCTCGGGATCATCCAATGCCGTGACAAAGATGATCGGAATATCCCGGGTCCCCGGGTCGGCTTTCAAACGACGACAGACTTCATATCCATCCATCCCCGGCATCATCACATCCAAAAGGATGAGATCAGGGGGAGTAACGCCCCTGGCCCGTTCCAACGCCGTTGGTCCATCCGTCGCCACCATGAGATCATAGGTCGATTGCAGGACTTCGACCATGACATCAATATTTTCCGGCAGATCATCGACAATCAATATTTTTTCGCGAGGAGCCATGCCGGACAGCGTATCACGCCCTTGCCAAAGGTGAAAGCAATTCAAAAACAGAAGCCCATCACACCAAATACGACGCAATCCACGCCAAAAGACTTGCCTTTGCCGCTGGGGGTCTTATCTTTCGACTTATCATGCAGACCTGGACCGTTTCCGCCGGGCGACTCACAATTCGCCAGGGCGACATCACACCACTCGCCGTCGATGCGCTTGTCAATGCGGCCAACTCCCAATTGGCTGGTGGAGGCGGTGTGGATGGTGCCATTCACGAAGCCGCTGGTACATCCGCTCTTCAAGCAGCCTGCCAGGACATCATCGCCACTATCGGGCACCTGCCTCCCGGAGAAGCCGTCATAACCCCCGGATTCGATCTACCTGCTCAACACATAATACACACCGTCGGTCCCATCTGGCACGGCGGACATAATAACGAACCCGCGACGCTCGGCAACGCCTACCGGCACTGCCTGAAGCTCGCACACGCACACGATCTCGGAACCATCGCGTTCCCGGCCATTTCCTGCGGCGTCTATGGCTACCCAGTCAAAGACGCCGCACGCATTGCGCTGACCACGCTCAAACACGGGCTGGAAACACACATGGTCACGGAAGCAATCATGGTCCTCCATGGACGCTCCGCGTATGAAACATGGATCGCAATCGCCCAAGACGTGGTGTAACGCCTGATACAGGCAAGGAGTAAACAAGTGGAACTCAGAGGAACAACCATCGTTGCAGTCAAGGACGACAAAGGCACGGCTGTCGCCGGTGACGGACAAGTCACCCTGGGCAAGTCCATTGCCATGAAACACACGGCCCGCAAGGTACGACGCATCTTCAAAGACAAGGTGACTGTCGGCTTTGCCGGAGCCACTGCGGACGCATTCACGCTGTCCGAACGCTTTGAAACCAAATTGGAAACCTACTCCGGCAACCTGCTCAGAGCCGCCGTGGAACTGGCCAAGGACTGGCGCACCGACAAATACCTGCGTAAGCTCGAAGCCATGTTGCTGGCCGCCGACGGTGAACACATCCTGATCATCTCCGGCACCGGGGATGTCATCGAGCCGGACGACGGTGTCGCCGCCATCGGTTCCGGTGGACCATATGCCCTGTCCGCAGCCCGCGCTCTTCAACAAAACACGGATCTGCCTGCCAGCGACATCGCCCGCAAGGCCATAGAAATCGCATCCGACATATGCGTGTACACCAACAATCACATCACATTGGAAGCACAGGACAAGTAAATGAGCAACCTCACCCCCAGAGAAATCGTCTCGGAACTCGATAGATATATCATCGGCCAGAATGACGCCAAGAGAATGGTTGCCATCGCCATGCGCAACCGCTGGCGCAGGCAGCAGATCGACCCGGAACTCCGGGATGAAATCGCGCCCAAGAACATCATTCTCATGGGACCAACCGGCGTCGGCAAGACCGAAATTGCCCGCCGCCTTGCCCGGTTGACCAACTGCCCGTTTTTCAAGGTCGAAGCGACCAAATTCACCGAAGTAGGCTATGTGGGCCGCGATGTTGAATCCATGATCCGCGACCTCATGGAAATTGGTATCTCCATGGTCCGCAAGGAAGAAACCGCCAAGGTCCGCATCAAAGCGGAAAAGAACGCGGAAGAACGCCTTCTGGACCTATTGTTGCCCGGCAAGAAACCGCAAAAACAGGAACCCATGGGCTTTTTCGCAGCCAATCAGGACGGTGCGGTCGAACCGGTTGAAACCCCAAAAAAGGACGACGGCACGCGCGAAAAATTCCGGACCATGTTCCGTCAGGGGCAACTCGACGAACGCGAAGTGGAAATGGAAGTCACGATCCAGTCCGGTGCCCAGGTGGAAATCATGGCGATTCCCGGCATGGAAGACATGGGGTCCAATCTGCAAAACGCCTTTTCAAACATGTTCCCCGGCAAGCGGAAAACCCGCAAGATGAAGATCAAGGATGCGTATCAGGCCCTCATCGACGAAGAAGCGGACAAGCTCATCGACCCGGATGCAGTCAATGAACTCGCTCGTGAACGCGTCGAGCAACAGGGAATTCTCTTTGTTGACGAAATGGATAAAATCGCGACCCGCCACGATCAATCCGGGAGCGGCTCTGCGGATGTCTCCCGCGAAGGCGTGCAGCGGGACCTGCTGCCCATCGTAGAAGGCAGCGTGGTCAACACCAAGTATGGCATGGTCAAAACAGATCACATCCTTTTCATTGCCGCCGGAGCGTTCCATTTCGCCAAACCTTCGGACCTGATCCCCGAACTTCAGGGACGATTCCCCCTGCGCGAAGAACTCTCTTCCCTGCACAAGGAAGAATTCTACCGAATCCTGACAGAGCCGAAAAACGCGCTCACCGTCCAATACAAGGCCCTTCTCAAAACCGAAGGTGTCACCGTGGACTACACCCAGGAAGCCCTGGAAGAAATCTCGGCCATGGCGGAAAAGATCAACGAAGAAACAGAGAATATCGGCGCACGCCGTCTCTACACCATCATGGAAAAGATTCTGGCCACCCTCTCGTTCGAAGCCCCGGACAAATCTGGTCAGAAAGTCGTCATTGACCGCGACTATGTCACGGAACAGCTCGACCATGTGGTGGAAGATCGCGACCTGTCGCGCTACATTCTGTAAAAACTCTCGGACACACCGTCCGATCATGCTCAAAAAAACGGCCTGTGCCGGTGTTATGACAACACCGACACAGGCCGTTTTCATTGACAGCTTCGAAACAGTCTTCCCCTTCCCCGCAAACGCTTTGCCACCCACCAGCCATCTGCTATGGTCAGCCCATCTTGCCACACACGGTCATGTGCACCGCCACATGACACGACCTCGTAAATGCAAACAAGGAGAAGCCTCCATGCCATTCGTCAATATTCGAATCACCAAGGAAGGAGCGACTGCGGCCCAAAAAAAACAGCTCATCAGCGGAGTCACCGACCTGCTGTTCACTGTCTTGGGGAAAAATCCAAAAACCACTTTTGTCATCATTGACGAAGTGGATACCGACAATTGGGGGATCGGTGGCGAAGCGGTGACGGCCCTGCGAAAAGGACAGACAGAACCAAACGCCTGAATGTCCTCGTCTCCCCCGGTTTCTTAAAAAGTACCGGGGGGATAGGCGCCGTTAGCAATCCTGGAGTCGGATGGTCATGCGCACATCTGCGACCATGGCTCTTTCGTGGTTCACGAGAACAGGATTAAATTCCGCTTCCCACACCTCCGGGAGATCCAACGACATTTGCGACATGGCCATGATGATGTGTTCAAGTGCCGCAAAGTTCACGGCCTGTCCGCCTTTCAATCCCTTGAGCAACATGTAGGATTTGATCTCCCGCACGATGTCAAAAGCATCCTGCCGAGAAAGTGGTGCGAGTTTGAATGAAATATCCTTCAAAATCTCGACATAAATACCGCCCAGACCAAACATCAACATCGGCCCGAATTCTTCGTCCCGCTTGAAGCCGATAATCACTTCCTGCACGCCAGCAGGGGCCATTTCCTGAACAAGACACCCCGCAAGATACGCGTCCCGACGCATCCGCTGCGCCCTGGCCGTCATGGTCTTGAAACTCTTCAGGACTTCCTTGGCATTCCACAAATTGATCTCGACCCCGCCCACATCGGATTTATGCGAAATATCCGGCGAGGCGATCTTAAGAACCACGGGGTATCCCATGGCATCGGCTGCGGCCACGGCTTCGTCAGAGGAGCGTGCCAACACGGTTTTCGGGGTCGGCAGTCCATAGGCCTTGAGAACCTGTTGGGCTTCGAATTCGACAATCTCAGCCTGATTCCGTCGGATGTGCGCACGGACCACTTCTCGGGCCTGCTCCACATCCCGCTCAATCTGCACAAATTCGGGCGTTGAACGATTTTTCCAGAGATAATAGTCGTACATAGCCTCAATGGAATGGACGGCAGGCTCAGGGAACGCGTAACAGGGAATTCCGGCATCCATGAGCTTTTTCCGAGCAGAAGCCACCCGGGTCTTTCCCATGAAACACGCAAACACCGGCTTTCCGCATTTCCGGGCCATGTGAATCACGGCATCGGCGGTCTGGTCGATCTCGACCGACGCGGTTGGAGTCAACAAAACCAGAATGGAATGAACCATCGGATCTTCGGAAACCACGTCCAATGTCTGCCGGTATCGTGCGGCATTCGCATCACCGACGATGTCCACCGGATTATAAAAGGCCGCGTAGCTGGGCAAAAACTCCTGAAGGCGCTGAATAGTCTTTTGCGACAATGCGGCCATGCTCAGCGACGAACGATCTGCGGCATCCGCCGTGAGGATTCCCGGACCACCTGAATTGGTCACGACCGCCAGGTTCGGTCCCTTGGGTAACGGCTGGCAGGAAAAGGCCTGCGCCAAGTTGAACAATGACGCCACATCGTTCACCCGAATCACGCCGGATTGCTGAAATGCTGCCGAATAGGACTGGTCGGACCCGGCAATGGCCCCGGTATGGGAAGATGCGGCCTTGGCTCCGGCCGCCGTGGTCCCGGATTTGATCATGATAACCGGCTTGTTCAAACTGGTCGCATACGCGGCCTTGAGAAAGGACTCGCCATGTTCCACGTTCTCGATATAACCGAGAATGACTTTTGTTTCTTCGTCCTTGTTGAGAAAATAAAGCATGTCCGCTTCATCGAGAACCGCTTTGTTTCCCAAGGAAATAAATTTGGAAAATCCGACATTCGCACCCAACGCCCAATCCAGAATCGCCACGCACAACGCACCGGACTGGGAAAAAAATGCAATGGATCCCGGATTCGGATGACCGGACCCGAAAGACGCATTCACCCCATGAGCGGCATTCATCATGCCAAGGCAGTTCGGTCCGAGCAGAGCCATGTCATATTTTTCGCACAAGGCACGGATTTCCTGCTCCAGCACATGCCCGTCCTTGCCCGCTTCCTTGAATCCAGCGGTGATAACGATTGCGGATTTGGCCCCGCGTTCGCCAAGGGCTTCAATTGCAGGGACCACGAAATGCGGCGGCACGGAAATCACGGCCAAATCAAGCCCGCGAGGCAGATCGGCAATATCGGTTGTCACGGGCAATCCTTCGATCTCCCCGCCTTTGGGGTTCACCGGCAGCAACGTGCCGTGAAATCCCGCTCCAATCATATTGGTGACAATGGTATGCCCCACCTTTCCAGGCGTAGCAGACGCCCCGATCACGGCCACGGTCTCAGGGTAAAAAAACGAATGCAGATGCGTCTCACTGGTCAAATGACAGATCCTCGGCGTATGGGTTGAACAACTGGAGAAACTCGTACCCCGAACTGCCGTCAGGGACAAGGGACAAAACACTCGACCCCGTCAGACAATCCTCTCGCCGAATCTGACGGTCAACACACGACAACCACTGTCCGTCATCCGGCAAAATGCTCCCGAGGTGGACCTGCCCTCTACTTTTTCTTTTTCTTGGCAGCGGCCTTTGCTTTCTCTTTTGCATCAATGGTCTGAGATGCAGCCGCCGCGACCTGGGCGCGCTCTTCATCAGACAGTTCAACACCGTCGGGAATCTGCACCGATACACGGGGACGCGCGAACTCGATACCGGCTTCCGCAAAGTGCTTGCGCATCTTGGCCAAGACCAATTTCCGCAAGGTAAATTGCCCACCGGGCTTGGTCATGAACTTGACCCGCATCCGCATCCCGTATTCTTCCATGGCCTTGACGCCCTGGCTCTTGATATCTCCAAGCATCACTTTGTTCAATTCCGGGACCGCACGAACTTCCTTGTTGATCTTCTTGATAATTTTTTTGACCTGCTGAATATCCGTGTCAAAAGGCACCAGATATTGCAATTTCATGACTGCCCAATCTCTGGTGTTGTTCTTGACGAGCTTCATGGAACCAAACGGAATGGTATACAAAAATCCGAGATGATGGCGCAATTTCAATGAGCGTACCGAGATTTCCTCGACCGTTCCCATGGCACCGCTGGTCTCGATGTAGTCACCGACTCGAAACGCATCGTCGGTCAAGAAGAATATCCCGGAAATGATATCCTTGACCAACGTCTGCGCGCCAAAACCAATGGCAATACCAAAGACCGACGCCCCGGCGATCAGCGGCCCGATGTCCACGCCCAATGACGACAGGATAATCAGCACCGTGATGACCAACAAGGCTCCAAAAATAAATTTCTTCAACAACTGCAACAAGGTCGCAAAACGATCTCCACCGGGACCGCCGCCTTCATGACCGCCTCCAGCACCCTGATCCGCGGCCTTTGCTGTGAGCTTGCGCTCGATCGTTCGACTGATGAAAACCCAGACAATATAGGCAAGGACCAACGTGATAAGTGTATTGAACGAGGCCCGGACAGTGGCTCGACCAAAATCGAAATCGATACCCCACACATGAAGTAATCCAAAAACAAATCCGGCCAGCAGAATGAAGCGGAATCCCTTGCTCAAGAAAGTCTGAAATCGAGTGGCATGTTTTTCAATCAACCCGACGGGTTCACCGGCATCGGCCGCGTCTTCAACGCCATCCTCCGCCTGATCGGGAATGGCCGGTCCTGCAATGTCTGCGGCAAACGAAACCAATCGCTGCGTGGCCCAATCAAAAATAAGATAAAGAGGCACCGCGAGCAATGTCATGATACCGGGCACCATGGCCTTGGTCCCGAAAATCATCAGCCCCAAAACCCAAAACACCCAAAAGCCCAACACATAGGCGATGGCCGCCACATGCCAGAACCCGGCAAACTGATATCCCAACGACCCGGGCGTATTTCGCGCTTGAAGGGCTAGGGCAACAGGCCGACTGTTCCACAAAATGAGCAGAACCAAGACAAAGACAACCGTCAACCCACACAATGTGGACACGAGCAGAAGCAGGGCCTCGCTGCCCCCTTCAAGCCGAAGAAGCGTGGTCAAAAGCAGACCGAGGGCGATAATCCGTCCGATCCAGAGAATCCATTTATAGAGATACTGCGCAGTCTGATCGGTGAGGGGCAGATATCTGAGCGCGGGGGCCTTGGGAGCGAGAATGAATCGGGCCACCAGTTTGACCATTTCCAAAAAGACAATGGCAGCGAGCCATGCGATCACCACCGGCTTGCTGGCCGCCCCTTCGCTGAAAAGGATCAGATATCCGGCAAAAACCACGGCCAGAATCAATATGATTCCGAACGCATCCAACAAGGCGCGCATGAACAGCCGTCCCATGCAGGTATACCACAACGCATCCGGCGGAGTGATCTCAAAACTTTCCCGAATCTTCACGGTTTTCTTGCGAAAAATAAACATGGCCACGAGCCAGAGACCCGTCAAAACGAGCAGGGCCAGCAGCAGTTTTCCCACGGTCAAGGAATCATCCCCGCCGAGAATATTCTTCACCTTTTCCGGCAATTCTCTGGGCGCAGTTGCCGCCCCGGAAAACAGATATTCAAAACGGTCACGTAAAAAGGAACTCGCTTTTCGCAGACGCTGGACCAAACCAGCCAGGCCGGTTTCCTTTTTGGGAGTGGCCATGACAGCCGCTTCTTTTTTCAATTCCTGAATGAGCACGGCCCGAACCTGCTCATCGCTGAGAGAAGCCATAATTTCCCGAAGCTGTTCCGGGGTGGCGTCCGGCGGAATGGCAAGACTCTCGATCGTTTCAGGAGCCGGTGATTCCGTCACATTCGCAGCAAAAACAGGACACGCAAAAAACACGACAAGCAACAGACCGACCACACACCTTGACCATCGAATACGCATAGACCCCTCACATTGATGACATGTCTCAACAGTACACTCATAGACACATACCAAGTTCACAGGATAATTGTAAACGCAAAAGAGCGTCGGCCATCGGTTCAGAATTTTCAGACAAAGTTTTTTTTCGCTTGACCCAACACCACACCATGGTTTAAAAATCGACTCCCGTTTCGCCAAGATAGCTCAGTTGGTAGAGCAACTGATTCGTAATCAGTAGGTCGTCGGTTCAACTCCGATTCTTGGCTCCAAGGAATAGTAAGGGCTGACAAGGGTTTCTACCCATTGTCAGCCCTTTTTCGTACGCATTGTGTCAAAATCGATCAAAAATAATAACTCCTTTTTAGGTCTACATTTTCGCGGCACACTTCGGTCAAACGATACTCTTCATTCGTTAAAATAGGTCTTATGCATACAAATTCCCTTGAAAAAAACTTTATCATTGCCATGCACAAGGTCTGGTATCGCCATTCAAAAAAAACTTTAAAAAACACGTATCAGCGACTATTCCCCTAAGCACGGCATTTTTTTCCCATACACAAGGCCTTCTGTGCCCATGGCAGGGCTTTTATCCCTCGAAGGGGGTTTTCAAGTCCCCCAAAAAATGACATGCTATTCACTAAAGAACGATTGATCGGCAGATTTTCATATGCTGATCTCTCTGAAATCTTAGCAAAAAGCTCCGGTCTCCGTATGCGCTTCAATACGAAGACGGGAACAGTCTGAGAAGGGGGTGTCCTTCTCAAACGAACTTCCTCCCCTGCGGTAATTATAACCACCACCGTTTAGAGGAACAGTCGCAGGGGAAGGCATCACCACATGTTCCGCCAGTGGAGGGAGTCGACATACTTCGTACAATTCGCATGACGTTCTGAATCATGAGAGATTCCTCGGAATCTAACTCATCGAAAGGTCAGTTCGTCGTGACATTGTTACGGGAAGATGCTCGGCTCCACGCGTCCAGCGACACCGGCGGTACAAAGAGACTCCACACACGCCTTTCACAGGCATTGCACCGTTGAGCGCACGATAACAGCATCCGGCTGTTTCGCGTCTGCCGCCCGCCCCTGTCTTCCGTACTTTGTCCCTGCTTCCATATGGCCGAACCACTCGTGGCACGGCATGTCTCTATCTGTGAATTGAACGATCCAATGTACACCATAGCGACCATTGAAACGCACCGGTTTCTTCCGCTTCGACTTTCCAACGCAGCGCACACACCGGAGCGACCCGAAACGCTCTTGACGCTTTCCGCGCGCCGAGAAATCGGGAACAGGTGGAACACATTCAAAAAACATTTGAGAACAAGGAGGTTACAGTGAGCAGCATACAAGGTCTGTTGGTGACTGTCCGAACCGCCAAACAAGGCTCGGCAATGGTTTCCAGCAAACATGGCGAGCTCTATTCATCGGAGATAAAGATCCTGCGCATTCACCCGGATGACCTCAGTGCCATGGGGGCGAAAGACGGACAGGCTGCCATGCTGACCAGTCAGCATGGCGAAGTGCGTATCACCTGCAAGGGTGCCGACGTCCCACGGGGTCTCTTCTTCCTCCCCCTTGGCCCTGTTGCCAACGTTCTCTTCAGTGTGACAAGCACCGAAGAGTCCGGGGTTCCCAACTGGAAAAGACTCAAGGTGTCGCTCGCCCCATGCGATGAGCGGCCCGAACCACGCAACTCCGGCCAAGGAGCTGATTAATGACTGTGCATAAAAATGTAGTCTGCACCTTCTGCGGCTGCCTCTGCGACGACATCGAGGTGGAAGTTGAAGACAACACCATAAAATCCGTCAAAAAAGCCTGTGCCATCGGCAAAAACAAGATCATGCACGCAATCACGGAGCCGCCGACTCCCAGCGTGAACGGCACGAAAACCTCGATTGACGCAGCCGTAACGGAAGCCGCGCGCATCCTGAGCAAGGCCAGAAACCCGCTCATCTACGGCCTGAGCAGCACCACGTCCGAAGCACAACGAGAGTTGGTCGAAATCGCCGAGATCACCCGGGGCAACCTCGACAACTGCTCCTCGTACTGCCATGGCCCGGGTGTTCTTGCCCGCCAGCAGACCGGATTGGTTTCCTGTTCGCTGGGTGAAATCAAGAACAGGGCGGACCTCGTCATCTATTGGGGCTGTAACCCCGTGGAATCCCACATGCGTCATCTGTCGCGCTACTCGCTCCAACCCAAAGGGTTATACACTCCGGAAGGACGAAAGGGCCGCAAGGTCATTGCCATCGACATCCGGCCAACCCCAACCACCAAACGGGCTGATGTCTTCCTGCAAGTCTCGCCCGGACATACCTTCGAAATAGCCTCGGCCCTGCGTGCCCTGATTCAGGGCGAACCTCTTGAGTTCCCTGAAGGGCAGGACACCGTGGGCGATGTGCCCATCGATTCCTGGCGTAAAGTGGCCGACATGATCAAGGGCTGCAAATACGGCGTGCTCCATTTCGGTTTGGGTGTAACCCAATGCCGCAACTCGGACATCAACGTCGAACAGGTCGCCCGACTGGTTCAGGACGCCAACCGGCACACCCGATTCTACGGGGTCGCCATGCGCGGTCACGGCAACGTCAACGGCGCCAATCAGGTCATGACATGGCTCACTGGCTATCCCCTGTGCGTGAACTTCAGCAAGGGATATCCCCGCCACAATCCGGGGGAATACAGCACCCTGCCCATGCTCGCCCGCAAGGATATCGACGCCGCGCTCATCGTGGCGACCGACCCGGGCGCGCACCTTCCAAAGGATGCGGTGGACTTTCTCAAGACCATTCCCACCATCCATCTCGATCCGCACCGCAACCTGACCACGCCGTGGTCCTCGGTGGTCATTCCCGTGGCCCCCGTTGGCGTGGCGGCCACCGGCACTTTCTACCGCATGGACAACGTCCCGCTGCGCTTGAAAAAGTTGGTGGACTCCCCATTCCCCTCGGACGAAGAGGTCTTGAAAACCATGAAGGAGAAAATCGTTTATGCTGCGAATAGCTAATGGGCGCGTTCACGACCCGACAAACACCCTGAGCGGCACGGTACAGGATATTGTCATGGACAAGGGAGCCATCATTTCCACCGACGGCATCCCACAAGGCCAACTGGATGAGATGGAGACCATCGACGCAACGGATTGCGTGGTCATGGCCGGTGGCGTGGACATCCACAGTCACATTGCCGGAGCCAAGGTCAATACCGGACGCATCATGTGTCCGGAAGAGCATTACAGCCACGTCTCATCCCGGACCAAAATCACCCGGGCGGGCTGCGGTCGATGCGTGCCGACCACGTATCGCACGGGCTATCTCTATTCCAAACTCGGCTATACCACGGTCTTCGAAGCAGCGGTTCCGCCGCTGGAAGCGCGGCACACCCATGAAGAGTTGCAGGACCTGCCCATGTTGGACAAAGGGTGCTACACCGTCATGGGCAACAACCATCTGGTGATGCAGGTGCTCAGTGACACCGATCCGGTCCGCCGGAAAGAACGGCTGCGCAATCTGGTTTCCTGGTTGCTCAAGGCCAGTCGCGGCTATGGCATTAAAGTGGTCAACCCCGGCGGCGTGGAAGATTGGAAATGGAACGTGGGCGCGGCCGATCTCGACACCCCCACCCCACCCTTTGGCGTGACCCCGAGACAGATTCTCGGCGGGCTGGCAGAGGCGGTGGATGATCTCAAACTCCCCCACTCCATGCATTTGCATTGCAACCATCTGGGCGAAGCAGGCAACGTGGCCACCACATTGGAGACCATGCGGACCCTGGAGGGACATCGTGCCCATTTCACTCACCTGCAATTCCACTCCTACGGCAAAACGCCAAAAGGCGGATTCACATCGGGCACCGTGGAGATCACGGACTACCTCAACAAACACCCGGAGTTTACCTTCGATGTCGGCCAGATCGTGTTTGGTTCGACATTGACCATGACCTCGGACGCGCCCATGGAATTCCATCTGCATCAGATGACCAAGGGCAAATGGGCCAGCGGTGATATCGAAATGGAAAGCGGGTCCGGCATCGTTCCCATTACCTACAAACCCAAAATGCTGGTCAACGCCATCCAGTGGGCCGTGGGTCTCGAACTATTGCTGCTCACCAAGAACCCCTGGCAGGTCGTGCTGACCACGGACCATCCCAACGCCGGTCCGTTCACGGCCTATCCGCAGATCATCAAGCTGCTCATGGACAAGGATTATCGGCAATCCTGGGTGGAAAAGCTCCATCCCAAGATCCGTCAATTCACCTGCCTGTTCGAACTCGACCGCGAGTACACACTGGATGAAATCGCGATCATCACCCGGTCCGGTCCGGCCAGAACACTGGGGCTTGACCGCAAGGGACACATCGGAGTCGGTGCCGAAGCCGATGTGACGATCTATCGAACCAACACCGACAAGAGCACCATGTTCAGCACTCCGGCATACGTCATCAAGCATGGCGAAGTGGTCGTGCGAGACGGTGAAATCGTCAAGAGTGTCACCGGCAAAAGCCTGGGCGTGTCTCCCGAACAGGGCGAACGACTGGACGACGAACTGACCGACACATTCGATGCGTACTACACGGTCAAAATGGCGAACTACATGGTGGAAGATGAATATCTGGACACACCGGAGGTTGTCCCATGCGGATAAACAATGTTGAAATAGTGGACACGTTCGCCGAGGCCTTTCCCATGGCCGCCGCACGGGTCACCATCACGGCGAAAAATGAAAAATGGGCCATGCAGGCCGCGCAGGCCGTCACGGGATTCGCCACGTCGGTCATCGGCTGCGGTATCGAAGCGGGCATTGACGGTGTTTCCTCAAAGACACCGGACGGACGGCCCGGGCTGGACTGCCTGTTCTTTGGCATGTCAGCGGGAGCACTGGAAAAACAGATGCTCAAACGCATCGGCCAGGCCATCATGACCACACCGACATCCGCCTGTTTCGACGGCGGAGTCTCCGAATGCCCGGCGGACGAGCGCACCGAGCTGAAGCTCGGCGGCAAAATCCGCTACTTCGGTGACGGATTCCAGGCCAGCAAGGTCATCAACGACACCCGGTACTGGCGCATTCCGGTCATGGAAGGCGAGTTCCTGATTCAGGAATCGTTCACCATGGTCGATGGCATCGGCGGCGGCAACTTCATGATTCTGGCGGAGTCGGACGACGCGGCACTGGCTGCGGCCGAAGCCGCTGTCGAACGCATGAAAGAAATTCGTGGCGTGGCCCTGCCCTTCCCGGGCGGCATTGTGCGAAGCGGCAGTCAGGTCGGCTCCAAATACGCCTTCCTCCCCGCCTCAACCAACGTGGCCTTCTGCCCGACCATTCGCAGCCGCGTGCCAAAAACCGAGATTCCCAAAGGGGTGAACTCGGTCATGGAAATTGTCATTGACGCCCTGACCTACGAGCAGGTGGCCGAAGCCACCCGTGTGGGTATTGAGGCGGCCTGCCTGCCCGGCGTGATGCAGATCACAGCCGGGAACTACGGCGGCAAACTTGGCAAGCACCACTTCCATCTTCAGGAACTCCTCGGCTGATGGAAAACCCACTACAACGACAAGGAACTGGAGCCAAATCATGAATACACGGGTTCATCTGACCCTCCGCACGGCCCCGGACCTGCCCGTCGAAGCGGACTCCCTGCTTCCCGAGACGGTCACGGGTAAAGAAACTGCGGACATAGCGGCCCTGCCTTTGCTGGTAGGAAATCACACGGAAACCGTCGGCGATCATTTCCAGGTGGAAATAACCGACGGCTCCCCGGACACGGCCGACACACTGGCCACGCTGGAATTGACCGGCAACCTCTCCCGATTCAAACATATCGGTGAGGCAATGACCCGAGGAACCCTGACCGTCAATGGTCCAGTAAGTTTCCACGCGGGTGCAAAAATGAGCGGTGGTGAACTGATTATCAATGGCGATGCCGGGGATTACCTCGGGGCCATGATGACCGGCGGAACCATCGTGGTCAACGGTAACGCCGGGCACTTCGCCGGTTCCTCGTATCGAGGATATTCCAGAGGTATGTCCGGTGGAACGATTCTCGTCCACGGCAATGCCGGAAACCTGACCGGCGCACGGATGCGTCGCGGACTCATCGCAGTTCGCGGCACCTGCGGCGATCTGGCGGGATTCTCCATGGGTGCGGGAACCGTGCTCATCGGTGGCGAAGTCGGCGTGCGAGCCGGAGCGAACATGAGCCGAGGCTCGGTCATTTTGCTCACGCCCCCAGAGGAAATCAGACCGACCTTCCGCTATAACGCCACCTGCGTACCAGCATTCTGGCCGGTCATGCACGGCTCGCTGTCAGAGGCGGGCTGGTCCGTGCCCGAAACAGGCCCATACGCGCTCTTCAAGAAATACAGTGGCGACGTCAATGAAGGCAGTCGCGGCGAGTTGCTCTTGTACGCAGGCACCGCCTAAACCAACGCGGTCAAACGCACGACGAAACAATAGGGAGGTCGATCGGCACAGGTCGATCGGCCTCCTCATGCTTTGGAAATGGCATCTGCAAAAGACAAAAAACGTCCCGAGGGTCGCAACCGACGGGACGCATGAGACTGCTTTTAGGCTTTGAAATTTGAAACTACCAACGAGCCAACAAAGCGGCCATGGACTCCGGTGTTTCTTCAGAGACAAGGAAAGCAAACAGGGAACCTGCCACCAGATCCGCCGTGGTGCCGGGATTATACAACCGTTTTTCATCACGGATCAACTGATCAAACCGTTCTGCCGCTTCCCGTCCCTCTTCGGTAAAAACGCCTCCCAATCCCATAACTTCAGCAGCCTTGGCCGAAATGGAACGGGCGGTTTCCACATCCGTCTTGCGGGCAATATCCGTATCCGGGACAGTGGCAAGGATGGTCAGATAGACCTGCACCACCGCCTGGGACAATGACCGGCCCTCGGCAAGAAACCGTTTCAAACCGGCACAGCCCACATCAAACACCAATTCGAAATCCGTTGCATACTGTGCGGCCAAAGTATCCCGATGTTGCGCCAATTTCATGGCCTCCAACAACGTCATGTCCACGTTGTCATTGCGAATATCCCCTTCTTCCACGGTATCCATTCCATGGGGTGCCGCCTTGACAATCGCGGCAAAGGCCTGACGGGCGTCATCCACGGTCAGTTCCGCCAGCACCCGGCGCACGGCATTGCGAAGATTCGCCGGATCATCCAGGGATGCGGCCTTGGCCAACGGTGCCATCATCAACAGAATGCCGACATTGGTATTCACCCCGGCCAAGAGTTTTGTACTCTCGACACTGTTTCGAATCAGCTCGCCGACCGAGGAGGTGGACACGGCAGTAAAAGCCGGTCCAATGGCCGTCGCACTGACCAGAAACTGCTCGAAATGCAACCCTGAGCAATCCCTGGTGCGTGTCACATTGCCGGGTTTTTCAGCCAAGACCTCAAAAAGACAGGCAATCTGGGCCGCCCAGGCTATCCATTTATCACTGCATGAAGGCATACACGCTCCTTATGACGACACCGAATCCATCGCCATACTTTTTTGAGCGAAACATACAGAGGGCGCACTGGTGCGTCAAGAGGGTCTGATTTTTTCACACCTTTTTCATCTCCTTAATATCGCTGAAAATCGATTCTTTTAAAAAGGCATGAGGCAGTCTCCGAATCATCGTTTTTTCCAGCGGTTGACACGGCCAAAAATCACCACCGTTCCGCTCGTGTTTCCATCAAAAATATTTGAAGGAGGAAAAATGGCACACTGCATTCCACCATATTGACAAACCATACAAATCGGCTCTCTTGGCCAAAAAGACTTCAAAAGAAGAAAAACGGACTAATTCCATCCTAAATTCAGAATGTTTTAGTAGGATATACGTTTAAAAAAAAAGAAATCAATTTGCGAATCCATGCATATCAACAATTTTATGCGATTCATGGACCTATTTTGCATGTTTTTTCGTCATAAAACAGGGTCATATACAGATACCCGGTTGACTCAAAGTAGAAAAATGCGTTATGTATTTTGCAACATATATTGATGATTGTCGCCTCTATCACGAGTCTGTAGTGTCGGGCGAATGTGAATTGTTCAAATGGAAAATCATGTGACTGCATATGCAGGTCCATGTTCGCAAATAAGCAATTCAACCAGTCATACCTTCTCTCCGCAGGTTTATAAGCACCACCGTCAAGAGGAACGGTTGCGGAAAGAAGAGTCACAAAACGTTCCGCCAGTGGAAGGAGTCGTCTCAGCTTTATACAGTGCTTGTTCACCAGTTCGCAATGGCCGAAGTGCTTTGGCATGGATGGCTGACGGACTGTAATGGCAGGAAGCTTCAATGCGTTGTATAAAAAGAGAGACGGTGCGTTCGGCTGACGGTTTTCTTCAGTAAGCGCGGCGCAACAGCCCGCTGACGAGACTCACTCTCGTCAATCACTCCGTTCAGCCCCACCACATATGCCAAGATTCATGCATGAAAATGCATATTTTGAGCATTCACTGTCTGCTCCATAACACCCATTATTATCAGGTCCACTGATGAAACGTGATGTGGTTGCCTCTGGCGACCTCGTGTCCGACATAAACAACATATCCCCTTTGTGGTGGTGTGAAGTACAAGGAGAAATACAGATGAAAAAGAAACTGTTGCTTCAGATGGATTGCAATCCACATGCAAGTGTTTTCGATGCCGTTGTTGCACATGATGCGGGCGTGGACGTCCTGCTCCAACAAAGCGGAATCACCCCTGACGATGTTCGCGACCAGATTTATGGTCTGATGTTCACTCGGGGTGGCGATGATCTGAAAAATTCCGCCGCTTTCATCGGAGGCTCCGACGTTGCCACGGGCGAGGCCATGCTCAAGGCCGCCACCGGAAGTTTCTTCGGCAATGTCCGCGTCTCGGTCATGCTCGACTCCAATGGCTGCAATACCACTGCGGCGGCTGCGGTAGCCAAGCTGTGCGGCAATGATGGTCTGAAAGGGAAAAAATGCGTGGTCTTGGCTGGAACCGGCCCGGTCGGCAAGCGCGCCGCCGGACTCATGGCCCTTGAAGGTGCGGATGTGGTCCTGACCTCCCGTCGCATGGACCGGGTCAACGAAGCCTGCACCGAAGTCAATGAACGTTTCAACGTCACCATCCAGGGTGCCGAAGTCGCCACAGAAGAACAGGCCGCGGCCGCTCTGGACGGCGCCTATGCCGTGTTGTGCGCCGGTGCTGCCGGTATCCAACTCATCAGCAAGGACCTCTGGGCCAATCATCCGACACTCAAACGACTGGGCGACATCAACGCGGTTCCCCCGCTCGGCATTGAGGATACCAAGGCCCATTTCGACGGCGAAACCATGAATGACAAGATCGTCTTTGGCGCACTGGGCATCGGCAACCTGAAGATGAAAGTCCACCGCGAATGCATCAAGCGACTTTTCGCCAGCAACGACAAAGTGTTCGATGCCGAAGAAGTCTACGCAGTCGCCAAGGAGATGCTCTAGAATGCGAATTCTGCTGACAGGAGTGAGCGTGCGGGCTTTGGCGCAGTCAGCGGTTCGAGCGGGGTATGACGTATCCTGCCTGGACTTTTTCGGTGACCGTGATCTGCCTGTTCAGGCTCATTCTGTCAGCATGAGTGATTCCGGGTATGAGACGTATGATCCACATGCCCTTGTGGAGTTGGCGAAACCGCTCGACGACGACGCTCTGGCCTATGTCGCCAGTCTGGAAAATCATCCCGATCTGGTCGCTCGTCTTGCCAAGGATCGTCTGCTAATCGGCAACACACCGGAAACGCTCGAAAAGATTCGCAACTGGACCTTGTTGGAAACCTTTTGTCAGGAATCCGGGATTGCTATGCCACGGATTCTGACCGAAGCCGATTTCCGCACACCTGTTTCGGAACCGGACGAATGGCTGCTCAAACCGATGAAAGGTGGAGGCGGCCACGCCATTCGCCGCTGGGATGGACACCCCCCCGAAACGGGGTGGTATGTCCAGCAACGCGTCGAGGGCATGGCTGCATCCGCAGTCTTTGAAGCGGACGGCACCCGATGCCGAGTTCTGGGTCTTTCCGAACAACTCATCGGTCGCGACCGTTTTGGCGCATCGGGATTCCGCTATTGCGGTAACATCTATCCACTCGTCCCGCAGGGAACCACCAATGGGGACATTGGTTCCTGGGTCGAAAAAACAACACGCAAACTCACCGTTCATTTCGGGTTACGGGGAATCAACGGCCTCGACTTTATCATTCCACCCATTGGGAATCCGGTCCTGGTCGAAGTGAATCCCCGTCCCCCCGCTTCAGCGGAACTTATGGAATTGGCGCATGGGACAAGTATATTTGCTGCCCACATGCACCCTCTGGAACACGTTTGGCACCACGACCCCGCGACCTCCGTCTACGGCAAAGCCGTTGTTTTCGCCATGCGGGACGTGACAGCGCCCGACACGACACCCTGGTTGACGATGCATCGCCGAGATATTCCCAATTCGGGACAGTTTATTCAGGCGGGACATCCGATCTGTACTGTGATCGCGAACGGTATGAATCGTCACGAATGTGTCTGTCGGCTCGGCATGGCTGCCGATGCGGTCCGAGAGGACTGCGGCGAGGTGTTTCCCACGGACACTTCCAACGATATTCCAGCCATTCCCCACCCGGGAACGGACTCCATAAGTCCCTGCTGATTCTATCGATCAGACAGTAGCTCAGAGGCTGAACAACAACCGTTGCATCACGTAACGGAGAGGTAAAATGCACGTAAAAAACACAAAAACGCCAGTAATTTTCGCAGCCATACTCCTGCTGGTTGCCGCGACCATTGGCTATCTCGGAAGCGATCAGACACAGCCGATGCCCACACGTATCCTGTTCGAAAACAAGGGGGGGAAGGTCGTCTTTTCTCATTTGGTCCACCACAGGGACTATCAAATCGAATGTGGACGGTGTCACCACGACCGTCCCGGAGAATCCATCGCAAAACCGGGTGAGGCTCTGGCCTGCGGGTCCTGCCACCCCAATGAATTCAATCAGGAATTTGCAGACAACCACATGGATTCGTTCCCGGATGAATCCTATTGCGTCCGCTGCCACCACCGAGAATTCGACTCACTGATCTTCGATCACGAAGCTCATGAGGAATATGCGTCCGATTGCGCTGAGTGTCACCACGGCACGGACATCGAACCGGAACCGCAAAAATGCTCCAACTGCCATGAAGACACGGATGAGAACGACCTCATCTCCATGCGCGAGGCCGGACATACCAGCTGCGCCAACTGCCATGAAGACATGTTTGACCAAGGGCTTTCCAGTTGCAAATCCTGCCACACCGAAGTGGACATGACTGAATACGACGGGGACTACAGTTCCTGCGAATCCTGTCATGAAGCCGATCCAAGGGAACTGGTCCTCCCCCACATGAACGCCTTCCATGACCAGTGCATGTCCTGTCACGAAGAAATGGGAGCCGGTCCCTATGGCCCAGACAATTGCAACCAATGTCACATAAGCAGGTAGTCCGACCATGAATACGCAAACACGCAAACAATCCGCTCGGGCGGAAATGGTTTTGACCTGTCACTGTGCCGTGGTCAGCTGCGGCCAGACTGTCCGGCAAGGCGAGACCATCGCAACCGCCACTGTCCCGGATCGCGGCGACATTCACGCCCCGTTTGCCGGGAAAATCGTCCACGTTGACCGATACCGTATCCGCATCGATCGAGAGGTCGGCGAAATCGTTTCCCCTGCCATATTGGACGACTTGTCCGGTTCGGAATTCAGGGACAGATTGGCCAAAATGGGTGCGGATCTCCCGGTTGTAACCAACACTGATCGGCTCATTATCAATGCCGTAGACGCAGAACCGACCGTCATGAGCCGCCAATGTCTCTTGATCGAACATGACGAGACACTCAAGGCCGGCATCGAGGCCCTGACCAGAATCTATCACCCGAAGGACATGAATCTGGCCATACCCGATGGCATGAATCACATCATGGATGGCATGGAAACCACCATCATTTCCAACGATTATCCCGCCGGACTAGACCCGTTGGTCGTCAAGGCCGTAACTGGCGAGGAACTGCCGGACAACACGATCATCATCGGTCTCGAAACGGTCTTCCATGTCGGCCGCATCATCGAAACCAGACTTCCTGTCATGGAAACCATGATCACGGTCAAGAACACCGGACGCATCGTGCCCTTGGGCACTCCGGTCGGGACCATTATCGAACAGGAAGGGGACAGCATCCAGGACCGTGATCGCATTGTTCTCGGCGGCGTGCTCCGGGGCGAAGCCGCGGCTTCGCCCAATCAGGGAGTGGCACGCGACACCCTTGCCGTGGCCATTGTCAGCAATCCGTCCCCGGTGGCGGTTGATACGGCCTGTGTCGGGTGCGGTGAATGTGTGCGCCGTTGTCCGGCCCGACTCGATCCGGCCATGATAACCAGCTACGCGGAATTTGGTCAGTACGACCAGGCGGCCGCCGAACACGTCGGAACATGTTTCGAATGCGGCCTGTGCGGGTACTACTGCATCGCCCGTCGTCCCATGCTTCAATATATCAGGCTTGCCAAGGCCGAACTGGCCAAAACCGCAGCCCAAACCGACGAGGGGACTCAACGGTGAAACACCTCAATCCATTTGCACTGACCGTTTCGGTTCCGCCCCACCAGCACTGCGGTGTGACGGTCCGAAGCAGAATGCTCGCCATGCTTGTGGCCATGCTCCCCGCCATTGTCATGGCGGTCGTCAACTTCGGCATCCCCGCAATGCGGGTCATGGCCCTTTCAATGGCCGTGACCGTCTTTACGGAAATGATCTGCGACCTCCTCATGAACCGAAAAACCGACATTCAGGACCTCCATGCCCTGACTGTGGCTCTTGGTTTCGCCTTCCTCCTCCCTGCTTCGGCTCCGTGGTGGCTGGTGACTGTTGGTAGCGCAACCGCCATTGCGCTCGGCAAAATGGCCTTCGGTCCCTTGGGAGGCAGCCCATTCTGTGCTCCCCTCATCGGTTGGGCCATCTGCCGGGTTTCGTGGCCATCATTCATGGACATAGACGCCTCCATGCTGACCACTGAATTGACCTACCCCTTGGCTCAACTCAAAAGCTTCGGACTGGATGCCGTTCAAATCACGGACCCGCTCCAGCTCTTTCTGGGGCACCAACTCGGCGGCCTCGGCGCAGTTCAAATCGCGGGAGTCCTCGTGGGCGGCCTGTTTCTGGTCCTGCGCAAACACGTCTCACCGCTCATCCCACTGGGTGTGCTCGCGGGTGTCACGATCATGGCTTCCATTTTCTACGTGGTCGATTCGTCTGTCTACGCCTCACCCCTGTTTCATCTGATGACAGGATCAACACTGTTCGTGGCGTTCTTTCTGGCACCGGACGGACCATCCAGTCCCTACCGAAACCTGCCCATGCTGCTTTTCGGGCTGTTGATCGGTGTCCTCATGATCATCATCCGCGTCTACGGCGTCTATCCTGATGGTGGAGCATTCGCCGTGCTGCTGGCCAATCTGTGTACTCCAGCCCTTGAACGCATTCGGCCAAAACCGTTCGGAGTGAGGTAAATCATGAAAGGAATATGCACCATGATGCTTGTCCTGTCCCTGATTTGCGGCATCTCCGGCGGCACGCTCGCTGTCTTGAAAGAAACGACCGCTCCGATCATCGAAGAACAGGAGTTGACCTATGTCCAGGCCCCGGCCATTGCGCTGGTTCTGGAGCATCACGACAACAACCCGATTCAGGATCGCAAAAAATTCGAAGTGGACGGCGCATCAGTCACGGTCTTCCCGGCCATGAACAATGGCGCGCCCACAGGCGTAGCGTTCGAGACCTCGGGCAAAGGGTATGGCGGCACCATCGGCGTCATGGTCGGATTCGACCTTGAAAGCGACACCCTGACCGGCATCGGCATCACCACATTGAAAGAAACACCGGGGCTGGGGATGCGCGTCACCGAACACGGATACACCACCCAATTCAAGGGCCATTCCATCGAAAACGTGACCCTGAGCAAAAACGGCGGGGACATCCAGGCCGTGGCCGGAGCAACCATCTCCTCCACGGGCACGGTGGCTGCCGTGCAGCAGGCTATCGCCATCTACAGAACCCTCAAAACACAATTGACGAACGGCTGGTCCTGACCGCTGTTCGCACAAGGATAGACACATGAGTAGATTGTGGAAGGAATTTTCCAAGGGCCTGACAACCGAGCTGCCGCCCTTCAAACTGGTTCTCGGACTCTGTCCGGTGCTGGCGGTCACCAAAACCGCATATAACGGGCTTGGCATGGGGCTGGCCGTCATCTTTGTCCTGACCCTGTCCAACCTGATGATTTCCCTGCTTCGGAAGGTCATCCCGGCCAAGGTCCGCATCGCCTGCTTCATCGTTGTCGCCGCCTCACTGGTCGTGGCCGTGGAACTGCTGATGCAGGCCTACGCCTACCCCCTCTATCAACAACTGGGCATTTTCGTCCCGCTGATCGTGGTCAACTGCATCATTCTGGGCCGGGCCGAGGCCTTTGCCTCGAAAAACGGGCCACTCCTCTCCATCGCCGACGGCGCAGGCATGGGCATCGGATTCACCATGTCCCTAACCTTTCTGGGAGGACTGCGTGAACTGCTCGGCACGGGCAACCTCTTTGGTGCCCACGTGGTCTGGGACGGATTCCAGCCCTTCGGCCTGATGGTCGAGGCGCCCGGCGCATTCATCAGCCTTGGAGTACTCCTCGCCCTGATGGTCTTTGTTCAAAACACGCAGCGCAGACGGCGCGGACTGGCATTGATCGAAGCACCGACCCATGACTGCAAGAGCTGCGGAGCGTGCAGCAACGCGCAAAAAGCCTAAGAGAGATACATCATGCAGGAATACTTTCTCCTCTTCATATCGGCCATCTTCGTCAACAATATCGTCCTGGCCCAATATCTGGGCAACTGCCCATTCATCGGCACGTCAAAAAACACTGGCGTGGCCGTCGGCATGGGATCGGCCGTGGTCTTTGTCATGGTCATGGCAACAGGCCTGACCTGGCTGGTACAGGACAAGCTGCTCGTCCCGCTGGGGCTGGGCTATCTGCAAACCCTGGCCTTCATTCTGGTCATCGCGGCCCTGGTGCAATTCGTTGAGATGTTTCTCAAAAAGATGATCCCACCGCTCTACAAATCATTAGGCATCTTTCTCCCACTGATTACCACCAACTGCGCGGTGATGGGTGTGGCACTCATTGTCCAACGTGAAGAATTCGGCCTGTTCAAATCGATGATGTTCGCCATGGCCTCGGGACTGGGCTTCATGCTTGCTCTGGTGCTGCTGGCGGGTATCCGTGAACGACTGGCGGTCCGCCGACTGCCCGTTGCCATGCGCGGCACCCCCATCGGACTAATCATGGCCGGGCTCATGTCGTTGGCCTTCTTCGCCTTCAAAGGCATGATCTAATGACAGACACTCGCCACAACGATTCGATCATCTGTCCATATTGCGACACCGACAAACGCATGAATAAAGGAATTTGACATGATCATAACTTCTGGACTGACGCTGTTTGGCATCGGCTTCGGAGCCGCAGCGATACTGGGCGTGGCCTCCAAGCTGCTCTACGTCAAGGAAGACCCACGTATTGCTCAAGTGGAAGATTTATTACCCGGTGCCAACTGCGGCGGATGCGGATATCCGGGCTGTTCTGGCTGCGCTGCGGCCATTGTCGCGGGCACGACCTCGGCCTCGACCTGCATTGTTGCCGATGGTGACGCCATAAGCGCCATTGCCGCCATCATGGGCCAGGAGGTCCTTGACCGAGAACCTGAATTGGCTATCCGCGACTGCACGGGCGGCACCCGGGCAGACACAGCCTTTCATTACGAAGGCGTACTGGACTGCCGGGCAGCGCATCAACTCTACGGCGGCAACAAGGAATGCCCCGAAGGATGCCTCGGACTCGGCTCCTGTGTCCGTGCCTGCCCATTCAACGCTATTGAAATGGGACCAAACCACCTGCCAATCATCAACCCGGAACTCTGCAAGGCCTGCGGTAATTGTGTGGAAGCCTGTCCGCGCGGCGTGATCCACGTCGCTGGCATGTCCGCCCGACTGCTCCATCTCAACCAAACCACGGACTGCCTGGCCCCCTGTCGCCAACGCTGCCCGGCACAGATCAACATCCCCAAATACATCGAACAGATCAAGGCTGGAGACTATGACGGCGCAGTCATGACCATCAAGGAACGGAACCCGCTGCTGGTCACCTGTGGCCGCGTGTGTCCGCGTCCCTGCGAGACCGAATGTCGTCGGCAACATGTGGACTCCCCTGTGGGAATCAACATGCTCAAACGCTTTGTGGCCGACCGGGAATTGCACTCCGGTTCACGGCTGTCCGTGCCCTGCGCCAAGGAGACCGGCAAACGGGTGGCGGTCATCGGCGGTGGGCCAGCGGGACTCTCCTGCGCCTACTTCCTGCGCCGACTCGGTCACAGTCCAACCATCTTTGACGCCATGCCCGCGCTGGGCGGCCAGACCCGATACGGCATCCCGGAATACCGACTGCCCAAAGCGGATCTGGACTGGGAAATCGAAGGTATTCTCAGCCTCGGTATCGAAGCGAAGCTCAACACCAGATTCGGTCGCGACTTCACACTGGAATCCCTCAAAAACGAGGGCTATGACGCCGTCTTCATCGGAATAGGCGCATGGCAGGCGTCCGGCATGTATGCCGAAGGCGAAGACCTGGACGGGGTCATGGGCGGTATCGAATTCCTCACCGCGCATGCATTGGGGCAAAAACCCGCAACCGGCAACAAGGTCATCGTGGTCGGTGGCGGCAATACCGCCATTGACGCGGCCCGAACCTGCGTCCGTCTCGGTGCCGAAGTCACCCTCATGTACCGACGCACCCGAAACGAAATGCCAGCCGATGTCGAAGAAATCGACGGAGCCGAAGACGAGGGCGTACAATTCAAATTCCTTGCGGCACCGGCACGCGTCATCGGCGATGCCAACGGCAAGGCCACCCATCTGGAATATTATGAAATGGAACTCGGCGAACCAGATGATTCCGGCCGCCGCCGTCCGGTCAAGAAGGAAGGGTCTGAACAGCGCATGGAGGCCAGTCTGATTATCCCGGCCATCGGCCAGAAACCGGACCTGACCTGCCTGTACGAAAACGGCGATCCAGAAAACTGCCCATTGGAAACCACTCGGTGGAAAACCATTGTGGCTGACCCGAACACCTTCCAGACCGCCATCCCCGGCGTTTTCACAGCCGGAGACGTCTTCACCGGCCCGGATCTCGTGGTCTCGGCCATTGGTGACGGTCGCAAGGCGGCCCGATCCATTCACTATCATATGACCCAAGGGTCCGTTCCCGTTTCCGAGACAACCCAGAAAACCATGATCCCGTACACCCTGTTCGATGAAGTCGATCTGGTGAAACAGAAAGAACGGGGTGTCATGCCCCACCTCTGCCACGGAAATGAACAGACCTGCACCTTTCATGAAGTAGAAGGTCCGCTGAATGAGGCACAAGCTTTGGCCGAGGCGGATCGCTGCCTGCGGTGTGGGCTGCTCTGCTACGACAAGGACATGGGTCCCGACACCAAAACGGCAGAACCAACGAAGCGAACCCGCTAAGACGAGAATCACACCACATGGTCACATTTTCGCCGTCGAGCTCACGCCCCCCCATCATTGCGAATACCGCGAAGCAACCGGCGAGCGAAAATGTGACCTACGGCTTTACAATACTGAAAAGATTGATTTATATTGGAAAAGCACCTAATTTGATCGATGTGATCGCAGGTGCATGTATCGGATAACAGGATGGAGGATGCTATGAAAATCGTCTGGGGCATCACTGGTGCGGGCGACCTGATGCCGGAACTTATTGACATCATGTCGGACGTCTCGCACGACCCCGACATCGAAATCACCGCAGTCTTGTCCAAGGCAGCCCATACGGTGATTCACTGGTACAAACTGACCGACCGTCTGAAATCCATTGCCAAACGGGTGTGCGTCGAAAAGGACGCGAACACCCCGTTCATTGCAGGTCCCATTCAAGTGGGCAAATACGACCTGTTTCTGGCTGCGCCATTGACGGCCAACAGCACGGCGAAAATCGCCCACGGCATTGCCGATTCGCTCATCACGAATTGCGTTGCCCAAGCGTGCAAAGGTGACACTCCGACCTATCTGCTCCCAGTGGACAGGCAAGTCGGCACCACGACCACCACACTCCCGGACGGCACCCCATTCACCCTGAAAATCCGGCCCGTGGATGTCGCCAACGTCGAAATACTCCGCACCATGGATGATCTCCACGTTCTGGAAGGACTGGACGACCTCCGACAGGTTCTTGCAGAACGACTGGGACGAGGCATCGGAGGAACACAATGAAAATCACTGTCACCGCTCACGCCAGACTCCATTTCGGTTTTACCAATCTGACGCCCGAACTGGGTACTGTCTACGGCAGTGTCGGGGTCGGGCTGAAGGAACCATTCACCCGCATCACCGCCACGTCGGCCGCTGATTTTTCCGTACACGGGCCACGGTCCGAACAGGTTGCTGAATACGCCACTCGACTGGCCAAACAGTATGGGATTGCATGGAACGCCCATTTGATGATCGAGGACACCATTGACCGACATTCCGGTCTTGGGTCCGGTACCCAGACGGCCCTTGCCACCGCAGCCGCACTGCTCCATCTGCACGGCATGGACTGCGACATTCGCACGGCAGCCGGTGCTCTGGACCGGGGACTTCGCTCCGGCGTGGGCATCGCAACCTTTGAATCAGGCGGATTCATTCTCGACGGCGGCCACCAGCGTCTGGACCGGCCAGAAGTCATTGTCCCCTCAAATGTGCTGGTCCACCACGATTTCCCGGAAGACTGGCATTTCGTGCTTTTCCTTCCGGCGGTCAAACCCGGTTTGTCAGGAAAAAACGAAGGGACCGTGTTTCATGAGCTGGGTGACACCCGCGCCATTTCCGATGCCATTTGCCGGACGGTTCTCCTGAACATGCTGCCCGCCCTGATCAACAAGGATATCGAAGCCTTTGGCACGGCCCTGACAGAGGTGGACACCTGGACCGGACATTTCTTCAACAAGGCCCAGGGCGGGACCTACCGGGAAGCATTGGCCCATGACGCGGTCGAGAACCTCCTCTCCGCCGGGGCCTACGGTGTCGGCCAGAGTTCTTGGGGTCCCTGCCTCTATGGTTTGGTAGACAGCCGAACCGAACAATCCGTGGTCCGCGCCGGCAAGGAATTCCTGACAGCGCACGGTCTGGACGGCACAGTCCGCGTGGTCAGGCCAAACAACTCGGGAGCGACAATCCGTGTGGACGACTGAGTCATCTACTTTCGGTTACCAAGGCAAGCAGTTCCCGGACCGCTTTTTCATAGCGGGACCCGGGGGCGACCTTGGCAATGACCCGGACATTTTCGCGCAACTGCTCCACTGCGGCCTGCCCGATCAAGGCGCACCGGGTGGACAGGACCAGACTTTCCAGAAAAAGCCCCTTGGCCCGATTGACAAGCGGTGCCGAATGGATTGCGCCATGGCCGACCACCTCGGCATCCAGCAGCACCATGTCACCGGTGTCATCCAGATGGGTCACCCGCATGGCAAGCCAGGAAGGGATTCCGGCAAGCACCGGACACCCTGCGGCGTCACCGCTCGAAAGGAATTCGAACTCAAGGGAATCCCTCCGGTTCAACGCCGCGTGCAAAACCACGGGGTCATCCACCGGATTCACCACGAAACAACGGTGGGCCTCAATAGCCTGCAAGGTGGACGATCCCTTGAAAAACGATCCCTTGAGGGTCATGCCGTCATCAGTCCACATCCCGAATGGTCCCACGGCCACCCGATCAACATTTCCGGCAGTGATGACCACTTCATAAATCCAGTGCCGATGAAAGGCGTGCAGGCAGGTGTCCTTCATTGATTTTCCTTGTTTTCCTTCAATGACCATCTGTTTTCAGAATGATGAAATCATGAAATATTCATGCAAAAAAAGCGAGATAAAATGCAACTTTTAGTCAGTATCGTCTCAAGTGACGAAGTCTCCGAAGCCGTGACCGGCACGGCTGACATCATCGATGTGAAAAACCCTCCCGAAGGATCTCTGGGAGCCGCTTTCCCTGACGTCATCCGCAGCATCCGTGAAAAAACCCCGTCCGACTTTCTGGTCAGTGCCGCCATCGGCGATGCCCCGCAACTGCCGGGGACCATGGCCCTTGCCAGCCTCGGAGCCGCATCCTGTGGCGTGGAATACGTCAAGGTCGGCCTGCTTGGGGCCAGAAATCTCGACGAAGGCATCGCCATGGTGCGCGCCGTGAGTCTGGCGGCCCGCTCATTCAACCCGGAAATCAAGATCATGGCCACGGGCTATGCGGACGGGCACACTGTCGGGTCAATCAGCCCCGAGGATCTGCCCATCGCCGCAGCCGAAGGGGGCGCAAACGGCTGCATGTTGGACACGCTCACCAAGGGGAAAGACACCCTTTTCTCCTTCATGGATATCCCCGCACTGGACCGCTTTCTGACCCATGGCCGCACACTCGGTCTGGAAACCGCGCTGGCGGGAAAATTACGCATGGATCACGCACCGACCCTGTGCGAACTCGGACCGGACATCGCTGGTTTCCGCTCTGCGGTCTGTGGCGGGGACAGGGCCAATGGTCGCGTCAACGCCAAGAGTGTCCGTCAGCTCAAATCCCTGCTCAACCCGGCCTGATTCGGGCATATTCGCGTTCCCCGAGCGGTTCCGGTTTCAAGCAACTGCGCAACTCGTTCGGGGAATCGCCCATTGACCACCCAGGTTGCGCAAGTGGCCTTTTCGAGCAATCCGGCCAGGAATCGATCCACCCCGCCGTTCCCGTTCACTCTGTCCACGCTGATATGCGTCAAAAATGCCGTATCGGATGACGGCGGAAAAGTTTCGTATAACCCGTCCACATCCTTGACCAGTATGAGCCGGTGCGCCTGTGCCTGCTGCGCAACCCACGCGGCAATGGAATCCGACGTCACATCCCACGAATGGGGCAACGGGTCATCGGCCCGCATCCAGTCATGCGGCAACAGCACGGGCACACGTCCCGCCCGAGTCACGGCTTGAACCTCGCTCAAGGATCGGACAATCCGGCTTCCGGGAATCAGGTCCGCCAACACATGACCATATTGATCCATGGCCAAGATGGCCATCCAATGGGCTGCCGTCTCTGATAAAGGATACCGCTCGTTGCACCGTCGAACCGCATCGGCAAAATCGCCACCGCCCGGAACCACGAGCAGGGGCTGCCGTGCGCCCATCTCGCCGAGCATGGCGCACAAGGCCATCAAACGATCGTGCCGGGTCTGACTCCCGCCGATCTTGAGAACGGTCACGGTCATGACCACACCGTTTGGGCCAACAGCCGCGCCGCAGCCAACGCGGGCAACACGACTTCCTGTTTCCGCTTTGGATCACCGGGGTAGAAAACAACATTCATGCCCAGCCGAGACCCGGCTTCGGCAGCCACAAAAGCCCCGCTCCCCGCCGCCAGGACCGTTTCAGGCCGCTGTTCGGAATCCACACCGGACAGCACCTGAAGCGCAGCCGTGACAACGCCGTGAAGCTGCGCCTCATACACGGCCCTCGCAATGCCTCGAATATCCGACAGACCGAGCATCTCGCTATCCGCGCACACCAGCCGGGCCAATCGCATGTGGGCTTCTTTCAACGAGGTCCCGCGCCCGTCAGCCGTGGCACAGGTGTATTCGGCTTCGGTGATGTGACCGAGTAAAAGATGCACATCAGCCATGAACGAAAACCGTTCGTCCGCCACACGGCACAGGTCCCCATGCACGGGCACGGTCTGGACCACGGTATTCGGGTTGCTGCGAAGTGCCCCGCAATACACGAGTTCCCCGTACCGAAGCCGATCGGTATCGGTTCTGCCCCTGGCTGCAACCCGACCATCGACCAGCGGAATGATATCCGAGGTCGTGCTGCCAATATCGATAAGCAACGCATTCGGGTGGGACTGGACTGCCAGCAAGGCCGAAGCCATCCAGTTGTTGGCCGCAAACCGCAAGGGGGCATCGATCTCCTGAGCCAACGGGACCCATTGGCCGGTCATCACGTCCAACACGAAAACCGCGAGATCGGGAAAGGCCTGTCGCACCGAAGCACAAATAAACGTCACGCCTTCCCGCTTGGTAACGAACGAATCACACAGTTCAGCGGTCAATGTCAGAGCGACAAACGCACAGGTTTCCGCGTGCAGTTCCCGCCCCAGTGCCAAGAGTTCCCCGACCAGCAGTGACGGGTCACGCCAGACTTCAAGCGGCGCACTGGCAACTCGGGCCGAAAACACGCCGTGCTGATCCCGATCCAGACGAGCCGCCTTTACATTGGCCCCGCCGATATCAAGTCCCAAAATCCCACGGGATTCAACCACGAGGACCTCCTTTATCAAATGAAATACTCCGCTTCGAGACCACATTCTCAGGCAACCGATCGAGGACAGCCGCATCAACCATCGCCTGTGCCACATTGAGGTCAAGAGATTGGGAAACCCCGGTATAGGCCACGGTCACCCTCGGATTGATCTCGATGACCACACAGGCATCATCAGTCAGGACCATATCGACTCCCACGAATCCACGCAGACCGGGAAGACATCCTACAGCCCCGGTTGCCATGTCCAACGCTGCCGAGGCCTGCGGATGAACCAGCGGTGTCATTCCCCCGCAATAGGTAAAGGGCTGCCCCGGCGTGATATGTTGCATGTTCAGACTCAGGGGCGTATTCTTTTTCCCGCTCACGAGCAGGCTTGCACTGGCCGTGACACCGGGCTGATATCGTTGCACCAGAAACTCGGATTGGCCATCCAATAATTGCATGGCCCGATCCAGATCACTGGTCGATGAAACCAGGCTGACGCCGTCGCAATCCTGACCGAAAATCGGCTTGACCACGACAGGAAACCCCATGTGTGCCACAACCGAACCGAGAGTCTCACGGGAAACCGGCATGGACTCGGGCATGGCGATGCCTGCCGTGCGCAGCAGTTGGCCACACTGTTTCTTGTCCGTGGCACGACGGATCGCTTCGGGAGCACTGCTCAGCAGTCGGCATCCTTGGGCCATGGCCCGTTGACTGAGGTCGGCCAAATAATCGCCCGCATCCGGTGCAATGACAAGGGCGAAATCAGCGCGGGAAGCAAGCGTGTCAAAGACGGCTTCCCAATCGCCGGACACAGTCAGAACTTCATCCGCCTCAACGGACAGATTCGGCTGCACACAGGTCATGGTCCGGCAATCGTCCACCCGGGAAAAATCCCGCAGGAGCGCGTTCAGCATGGCCAGCCCTTCGGGCAAAGCACTGGCGGCAAGCGGGGTGTCGGCCATGGCTCCGGCACTGAAAAATTCAAAAACAAACAGATTCATAATGGAGTTGTTCCCATGGAAATCATTCCGGTTATTGATATATTGAACGGACAGGCCGTGGCCGCCATTCGCGGCGAGCGGACCCGATACCAACCCGTCAACAGTGAAATAGTCGATTCGGCGGACCCCATTGCCGTGGCTCGCGCGCTGGAGCGTGTCACCCAGTGCCGGACCATGTACATTGCGGACCTCGACGCACTCCAGGGACGCCCCTGGCAACAGGATATCATTCGGGACGTGACCCGGACGGTGCAGTGTGAATGCATTGTTGACGCGGGAGTGAAAAATGCCACGGATGTCCGGACCCTGATGGAACTGGGTGTCGGCCGGGCCATTCTTGGGACCGAGACATTGCCCACCCTGTCCATGCTGGATGCAATGATCGAAGCCGCTGGCAAAGATCGGATTCTCCCGAGCCTTGACGTGCACAACACCAAAATACTCACCACGGCCCCGGAACTCAAGGACCTGCATCCGCTGGACGGTCTGGCTCGCATGATAGACATGGGTCTGAACACCTTCATCCTGTTGACGCTGGACGTGGTCGGTACGGGCGGTGGTCCGGACTGGTCCCTGCTCGAAGCGGCCATGCAACGGTTCCCGAACATCACCTGTCTGGCTGGTGGCGGCATCGCGTCACCAGACGACCTGCGAAAGGGAACCGCCCTCGGTCTCAAGGGAGGACTCACGGCCACGGCTCTGCACCGGCGTTGGATAACCACAGCCGATGCAGAGGCGGCCAGAATTGATTTAGCCTGATCCCTCAAGCACATACTCCACCAGGGCGGCACCGGCATCAACACCTGTGGCCGCCTTGAGTCCTGCCCAGGCCGGGATGGAATTGACCTCGATCACCCGGTACTCCCCGTTGGTGACCATGATATCCACTCCGGCGTACTCGGCACCGATGACCGAGGCGGCACGCAGGGCCATGTCCGTCATTTCCCGGTCGGGCGTCAAGGCAACACCTTTGGCCCCGACCGAGATATTGGTTTTCCAGGTCGTGCCCTGTCTGCGCATGGCGGCGATCACTTCGCCACCCACCACAAACAGCCGGATATCCTCATTCTGATGCTCCAGGAATTCCTGGAGATAATAAATGTATCCACCCAGCTCCAAGGCCTTGAAAACCCGATAGGCCACATCCGGGTCCTGAACGCGGGTCATGCCGCGCCCCTCGGCACCGAACAACGGCTTCACCACCACATCGCCACCCAATTCATGAAACGCGACCATGGCTTCGTCCACACGCTCGGTGACAATGGTCTTCGGGACAGGCAACCCCGCCTTGGCCAACAGCCCGAATGACAGATACTTGTCCGCTCCCCGTTCGATGGCAACAGGCGGATTGACCACCCGTTTTCCGGCAAGCACCAGAGTGTGCAGAATATCGAGACGATAAATGACCTGTTCCAGTGAACCACCGGGAACGCATCGCACAAAAACCACATCCGCATCAGCCAGTCGCCGGTCGTCCGTTCCCTGCCCCGCAAGCGTCGCCAGCGGGTCCTGTCCGGGTCTGGCCGTGATCCGGGTCATGGGCAGGCAGGGAGCCTTCACGCCGCGAGCGGCAAGGGCCTCCTGAAGCATGACCGTATGTTTACCGCCGTTCTTGCCGAGAATGACTGCCTTCATGACTCGCAGGACCTCGCGTACAATTCACCATTCACCGATCCCGCCGAAAAGACCCGACCGGTCCTGATATTATTCACGGTGACCTTGGCCGGACTGAACAGCATGGGATCGATCTTGTAGAAATCTCCATCATACCGCTTGAAGAGATCATAAAACAGGGTGCCATAATCCTTTGATGAACCGGACGGAACCATGTCGATGACCCGTTCCACGGCATCATCCTCGCAATCCACGGTATACCAGACCGAACCACCGTACAGCACGGCGTCGTTGGTCCGGCCAATGCCCCGAAGGTCATTCTTGGCCACCGGGGAAATCGGGCAGGTTCCATATCCGGAGACCACGGCATCGAGATCGAATCCCAATTCGTGCAATTTATGCATCCCGGTTTCCACCACTCTGGATGAAATCTGGACCGAACCGGCCATGGATGCCGTGGGAGCGATCACCATGCACAGGTTTTCCGGTGCCACCTTGCAGGCCGTGGCAACCGTTTCAGCCACGGTCTCAGTGGGAAGCGAGGTTCCCTCCAGCACAATGGCGGCCGAATCAGCGGTTTCGGAACACCCCAAATGCTCGAAAATAGGCTCGTGTGCATACAACATCCGGGCCGGCCCCGATCCCATGGCAAAATAGGATGACCCGGTGCCGTCATCATCCAGAGAAAGCGCCCATCCCGCATACTGGGACGCCATGCACCCCGCCTTGGGCCGATCAACAACCACTCGCACGCCGGGATAGACCGCGTCGCCAAGACGGACTTCACTCCATCCGACAGTACCGCATCCGGCCAGACACGCCTCCCCCATGAGCCGACCGGCTTCCAGCGAACCTGTCACCGAAAGCCCGGCATCCACCACGGTGGTCCCGTTGGACAAGGTATGCGCCGCCACATGCAAGGCGTCCGCTCGTTCAGCCATGAAGCGGATCAAACCGCAGGAGTGTTCATTCAGATTTGTTGAAAACAAGGATTTCCCCCTTTCCGTTCACGTTAGTATCGCCGACATACTGTCGGTATAGCCCGGATTCTACACCTTCGGGCAGGTCCCATCCCCATTCACGGAACTGCGTATAGAAGCAGTTGAGGAAAGAAGGGGAATAGGTGCAACTGACACCATACGACACTGGCAGTTCGCTGCAATCACCGAGGATGACAATAGTGCCGCGTCTGTTTCCGATGCCGGTACGCACTCCCGGATGTCCGAAAACGAAAAGTGTTCCGCCAATCATGCGCGCTCCCGCAAAGCCGTCCGCATCTCCACGCACGACGACCAGTCCACGCCGCATTCCCGCGCCAAGCTCTGGCCCGGCATTGCCGTCAATCACGAGCGTTCCCCGATTGACGCCTTTGGTCCGCCCCGGATACAGCCCACCGGCCCGACGGCCCGCATTGCCTGTTATCCGAATCCGTCCGCCACGCATCTGCGCCCCGGCATAGGCATCGGCAGAACCATCCACGAAGATGGACCCGCCCCGCATGAACGCTCCGAGGTCCCGACCGACATTCCCTCGAATCATCAATCGACCGTGGCGCATGGATTGCCCAATGCCGTGCACCAACGCCATATCGCCAACCAGTTCAACACCGTCGGTCTGTCCCGGTCTGATATGAAACAGCTCGCCCAGAGGGATTCGATCCTCCCCGGACATGACGGTCAGGCGCGCGATATCCTGTTCGGATTTTCCAGCCAGGACATCCGGGGTCAGGCACGGAGCCCTCAGAGGAATGGACAGTGGTGTCTTGAGGATGAGTCGGGTGCAGGCGTCCGTACCGCCTTCGGTCTCAGCCTGAAAATTCATGCCTCATTCTCATGACCGACTGGGACCCGACAGGTAGCCGTAATGAATCGGGTTATCCTGCACATACCGTTTGCCCAATCTGGCAGCGGTCACGGCCCGTTCGAGTTCACGGCCAATGTAATAAGCGTGACTGGGGTCCTGAACACCCATCTGGTCAAACAACTTTTGCGTGTCTGTTCCCCGCAGAAAAACCTCCCGGTTGAACACCACCACTGCACCTCCGGACACGAATATCCGAAAGTTGCGGTCCTTGACATCGGCATGGATGGCCGCCAGTTCCTCGTCTGAAAATTCCGGTCGAACCGCGTCCTTTATGGTCAGCAAATCGTCGGTCAGATTCACGGGGAGCACATGATTGTTGACGGAATAATGCATCATGCGTCTGGCCCGATCAAATTCCCGAATCACACCGGTGGCATGGGGAGAAACTTCGGTCGTCAGGACAAAATCAATGGACTGTTCCGCCATGATCCCGGCCATGACCGCATTGATACCCGTGGTATCAGCGTGGGTCAGTTCGGTAAGATTGCCCAATCCCATGAGCATCTCCGCTTCGGGATACTTTTCCCTGATCGCCGAGTACCGGGCGATGGAGTCGGCCAATCCGAACCCGATGGGATCGAGAATCGGGTCCAGCACATGGGGCACTCCCCACTCGACAAGTTGAGCGGCACTGCGCTCCATGGACTCCACACCCTTGCCGAAATCGGGAATGACCACCACCTTGGCACGGATGTCTCGTGCCACCTCGATGTTGGAACTGTTGACCGACAGCAGCATGTCCACCCCGGCCCGATCGGCTTCCCGAATGGTATCCGGGTCAAAGGTATCCACACTGACCATGAATCCACGGGACTTGAGCGCGGTCACGGCCTCGCCCACGCCGGGGAATCCCCCGGACGGAGGACAGCCCAGATCAATGACATCCGCGCCATTTTCCCGATAATAGAAAGCCCGGGCCACGATAGCTTCTGTACCGATGGTATAGGCGTCAACAATCTCGCTCAGGATTTTCGTGTGATATTCCGACAAATCCGGTTTGGTCCCGGCCATGCCGAAAAACGCCGGGAGATCATTGAGATCCTCCGGTCCACGCACGACCTTGGTGCCGAGGTGGCGAGCCAGAACATCGATTTCTCCGTGACATCGACCGGGCACGACCACGGTGTCGAATCGCTCGGCCCCTTCCAGTCGCTCCCCGATCCAATGCAAATTCATCAGGGCCGCTACCGAAGAATTCAAGACGCTGATTTCATACTCAAAATCCGGATCCATGGCCTTCAAGACATCGGTGAGAGCCCTGGCCGCCAACTTGCCCGTCACGAACAGATAGCGTTGTCGAGAAGCGTCCATACGACCGAGCCTCTATCCCCGTTGCCCGTTTTCAATACGGAATGACGCAGCCTGTCCCGGGGCTTCTTCCACACTGACCTGCACGACAGAAAGCGTTTCCGAATCCGTCAATTCCCTGAGCAATTCACCAGCCAGGTATTTGGCCAGACATTCGGCGGTGATATTGGAGACCGGCACCACCTGCACGTCCCGTTCAGGGAAGACATAGCGGCGTTCATGCACCCGAATCTCAACCTCGCCATCGGCGAACGTCACCTGAAACTGCGGATTTTCCGTGGGCAACAGGAACTTGTGGTCCAGCGTATCGCACAAGGCCTTGACCTTCTTTTTCAACTCCACGAAATCATACACGTAGTCGTCTTCGGTCAATCCACCTTCAAGGTACACCCCAACCGCGTAGTTGTGGCCGTGCAACCGCTCGCACTTGCCGGCAAAGGTGATGAAATGAGCCGCACTGAAATTCAGGTGCTGACTGTCCACGTTCAAACTGTACATGTCGCCTCCCTAGGATTTCAGCCACTCGTCCATGGTGAGACAACTGGCCGGGTCCAATGGTTCACCCTCCAACTCACGCCGAATACCACCCAACAAGCCATAGCGTTCGGCACAGGCATTGTGCTTGTGAATGGATTCGAGATTCTCCTGCCGAACAAACACAAAGGAATCGTCCGACAAGTCCGGGAAGGAATCCACCAGCAACCGGAGGACCTCCCTGACCACGTCTTCCACGAATCGAGGATGACGATGGGCCTTGTTGACCACGAAAAACTCATCGGGACGTTTCAGCAGCGTGTAGGTTTCGGAACTCATGGCCGCTTCGAGAATGTGGACCAGACTTTCGGCACGGACCTGCACATCCGTACCGATCATGAGTGTCCCGAGTCCGCGCTGGTTGTGCGATGCAACCGGGATGGCATCCAAGATGCGATCGGCCTGTTCTTCGGTAAACCCTTCCTGGAGCAGGATTTCCCTGGAATTGATCCGAACCATGTCCTGCGCACACGGACACACGGTCATGCCCTCGACACTCACGCCGACGAGGCACCGGGTTCGCTCGGCAGTGCTGGAAGCCGTGCCGATCAAGGTGTACAATTCTTCGGTGAATTTACCCGAAACCGGGGTTACCTTGCCAATGGATGATCGCGCAGTGATACGGACTTCCGACCGCAACGCCCCCTGATCGACCAGAACCTGCCGGGACAGATTGCCTGCCAGCGATTCGATGTTCGGGGTGGGCACCAATGTCAGATTATGGACCAATTCTTCGGTGGCCTGACTGAATCGGGACATGTGGACACCTGCCTGCTCCGCATCGAGGTCGGCATACAAATCCAATGACGCCTGAAACAGTTCCGCACCACCGCCGTTTCCCAACTGGATATTGCGTTGGACATTGGTCACTCCAACCCGACTCAGGCTCACGGGCACACTGGGTTTTTCCTGTTGCACATCATGCGCCGGAGGAGGAAGGATACTTTTTTTGGTCACGCCCCAATCTTTCAGACGACCCAGCAACGTCTCCACACTTTCATCGAGCGTGGTGTGAATCAATCCCGGCTCGATTTCCACGAGAGGCACCAGGACAAAAGCCCGTTCATGGACCCGTGGATGGGGAATGGACAGGCCCTCGGCCTCGAGAATGAGATCATCATAAAACAGAATGTCAATGTCGATGGGACGCGGGCCATTCCGAAAAGTCTTCTTGCGTCCCATGCGTTTTTCAATGCGTTTGAGAAAAGACAGAAGTTCCTGGGGGGCCAATTCCGTCTTCACCTGACAGGCCATATTGATGAAATCGGGTTGATCTTCATATCCCACCGGATCGGTTTCATAATAGGAAGACGTTTTCTCAATGGTCATCCTGGCTCGCATGTATTGCAGGGCTTGCAACAAGTTGGCCAGGCGGTTTCCCTGATTCGCTCCCAATCCCAGATAAGCGGTATGCTGTCCGCCCATGTATATCTCCTGATTCGCGCACGAATGCGCGGTTTGCGTTCGCTCCGTATTGTATCCGCACAGGATGCTGATTCAGACACCCACGCGGGAAAAATCACCTGTTATTCAATCACTATTCCTTCATTATTTCAAAGAATTATATCATTTTTTTCCGAAACGACCAAACCCCGTGAAAGAGCCTGTTTTCAGCGTCAAAACCGGCTGTACAGGACAATTTGCCCTCGCCAGAAACCGGATATACGGCGCAGCATGAACGAGTCAGAGAATACACCTTTCCCAGGGCATGAACGATCGTCGCTTCTGATTCGATGACACGAAAAGGGTATCCGGGGACACAGGCTCGATCGCGCATGAGATGCCTCGTTTCAAGCGTACCGCGTCAGTTTTTCCCCGCTCGTGTCAGTCGGTTACCTCGCAACAAGATTATTGATTTTGCAGGCCGCGCAGGCCGCTCCGAATCCATTGTCGATGTTGACCACTGTCACCCCGCTGGCGCAGGAGGTGAGCATACCCAACAATGCGGAAAGACCGGAAAAAGCCGCTCCATATCCCACCGAAGTGGGAACCGCGACAATCGGTTGGGACACCAGTCCGCCAATGACACTGGCAAGCGCGCCTTCCATGCCGGCGACCACGATAATGACATTGGCCTCGCGAATTTCATCAAGATGATCGAGAAGACGGTGGATACCGGCCACCCCCACGTCGGACAAGACAAAGGACCGGCTGCCGAGCATCTCGCAGGTCACCCGGGCTTCTTCGGCCACATCGAGATCAGATGTGCCAGCAGTGACGATGGCGACAGACCCGTCCCGGTATTCGATCGGTTCCTGAATGAAGGTCAGGGTTTTGCCCATCTGGTTGTACTCGACACCAGGCACGATCGAGAGGACATGTTCGGCCATTTCGGGCGACACACGCGTGGCCAGGACATTGCTTTGGTCTTTCATGCGGAGAAAGATGTCGCCCACCTGTTCCGGGGTTTTACCGGCCCCGTAGATCACTTCGGGAAATCCGTTTCGAAACGTCCGGTGCAAATCGATCTTGGTATGCCCGATGTCCATGTAGGGGAAATCACGCAAGTGGTCCATTCCCTGTTCCACATCCACAGTGCCATTTTGTACGTCGGTCAATAGTTGTTTCAATGAGTCCAGTGTATTCATGTTCCTCTCATCCTTTCTGTCGAGGCGGTCATTCGTCATATGAACCAGGGCAAAAAAATCTGCACCATTGGGAGACGACACCGCTGTCAATCCGATTTCACGCTCGAGTCCTATTTCAATCTGACGAAGTCACCATGATTCCATACTAAAACTTTTCAAAAAACTGTGTCCAAAGCTCTGTTCTCTACAACTCCGTGGGCTGTTCAAGCCACCAGGCTTCGCCGTCAAAAAACATTTTTCACACCGCGTGAAAAACCTGTCTGTCGAAAACGCGGCATGGCCGTCATTGGTCGTCTACCCTTTGAGTCTGGCGATACTGTCATAGACTTCCACCAAGGGAATATCGTGCTTCTCAGCGAGACGACGACAATCCTCCAACTCGGGCTTGGACCGAATCATCTCGTCATTTCTGTACGCATTTTTCATAGTCACCGGGCCAAACGGTGTTTCAAGACGCTCGAATGACCGTTTCAACTCTGTTTTTGTCAACGGAAAACTCTTGATACCCAACGTGGAGGTATGCCGAAACAGCAGATCCTTGAAACGCGCTTCGTCGGCCACGGAACACAACAGGGAAAGACTGGTCGCCGGACGATTCTTTTTCATGATGATGGGCGTAAAATGGACATCCATCGCCCCCTGGTCCATGAGAATATCCATGGCGACTCCCAACATCTCGGCGGTCATATCGTCAATGTTGCAGGTCAGCAAACAGGCGGACTGCACGGTCTCACCGGTTGAAACGGGCCGAGCCAACTGCACCCGCAGGATATTCGGAATATTCACTTCCCGATGCCCGATGCCATAGGCGGTCTTTTCCGTCACCAGAGACGGTGTATCGGTAAAATTCTCGACCAAAGCCGCCAGAATGGCCGCTCCGGTCGGCGTTGTGGCCTCCTTGCGCGTCGCGCCTCTCGTGGTCGGCACTCCGTGCAGTATCTCTAGCGTGGCCGGGGCCGGAACCGGGATATTCCCATGGGCACACTGGATGAAGCCTCCGCCCAGTTCCACCGAAGAGGACCAGACCGAGTCAACACCCAAATACTGAAAGCAGATGGCCGCACCCACAATATCAACAATGGAATCCGTTGCGCCCACTTCATGGAAATGGACTTCATCAAGCGGTTTTCCGTGAACATGTGATTCCGCCATGGCCACTTTCCGAAAAATGCGCAGGCTGGTCTTCTTGACTTCGGGATCAAGGCGACTTCCCTCTATAATCTCGGTAATGTCTGCGAGATTCCGATGCGCACCATGTGTATGACCGTGGTCGTGCTTGTGTTCATGGCCGTGTTCGTGCGTATGCGTATGAGCGTGCTCGTGTTCATGGCCGTGCTCATCATCATGTTCGTGATGATGCTCGTGTTCATGAGTGTGAGCGTGTTCATGGGTATGCTCGTGTTCGTGAACGTGGTCATGCGTGTGTCCGTCGCCATCACCATGGTGGTGTGTCTGCGTCTGACCGTGGATCGAAGCCTGTTCCTCGTGAACGTGCCCCTCGGGCTGATTCTTGAGCACCACATCCACCCGGGTGCCACATATTCCCTGACGGGAAGCGGCAGTGACCTGCACATCAAATTCATGGTCAAGCCCGAGTTTGCTCAACTCGGTGCGCAAAAATTCGGGGGGGACGCCAAGGTCGATCATGGCAGCCAGATTCATATCCCCGCTTATTCCGGCAAAGCACTCATAATAGAGTATGTTCATAGTGATGATTCTCCTGTCGCCAAAACACATTGAACGGCAAGCAATATCTGCTTACCCGACGGTATAAGTGGTTGCTGAAATCCCAAAAACACACGCTGAACTTTTCTCTCACATTGCAAAATAAATACCTTTCATTGCAGTGGCAACATATTCAAACGCATCTATAAAGCCACTGTGCCATCCGAGAAGTATGACACTGTCAAAGCGCACACTCTTTTATATTCGGACCCTGCCCCAAAAATGGGCAATGACGCGACATGGTCCGAATGTCCCCTCGCGCGGGGGCCTCCACGACTTCGTTATGGCGTGCCCGACGGAAACCGTCGTGTTCAACGGTTCCGGAACAGACACCCCCCTCAATTTTGACGCGAACTCAAAGCCTATTCAACGCTTTCAGGTCTCGCGGTCACCCCTCCGACAGTGCTTTGGCAGCCACTCAAGGCCACCAGCTCCACCAGAGATTTGAGGGTGGTAAAGGTGATGAGCTGGTCTGCCTGTATCAGGACATCCAAGGCCGCACGGAGATCATCGAACTCCGCCTTGACGTAGGGAGCACTCGACTCCTTGCTGTCAAAGCACTTGGCATGAACCGTGAGCGGCTCGGCCAGCCCCGCACCGGGGCACTCCACCAGGATGCTCGTCATGTGGTATGGGACATAGATATGATCGTGTTTAATGACTTTCACACCCAATGTTCCCAATTCCGACGTCACGTACCGGGCAAGGTCGTCTGTTCGATCTTCTGGAGCATCAATAAAGAAGATGAACTCAGGGCGACCCTTTTTGGTGATGGCCGGTACCACATGCACACTCTTGGCTCCCTGTTTCATCAAGGAATCAATGGCATGAGGCACCAGCTCGCCCGATATGTCGTCAACATTGATCATCAACAGCATGGGACCGACCTAGAGGTCTTTCAAAATCCGTACTGCCAACTCACCGCATTCCTGCGCCTTTTCAGCGGCACCAGGAATGGCCATGGTCAGCTTGGCGCCCTTCGAAGCCTGTTTGCCAGCGTCCTTGGGACTCAATTTACCCATGGCAGCAGCAATGGTGGCCGGAACAATCACGTTCAGAGGAGCGCAACCGATGTACATCAATTCCTGAATGGCGACTGCCGCGCAGGAAATAGCCATGGACAGCTCGGACTTCTTGTTCAGCACGGCATCGGGAACGACCTTGTGACACAGTCCTTCCAACACGAACTTTTCACCGTTGATGGTGACTTCAGCGTCTACATCGGAGTCAAAGCCCCAGAAGAAACCGGCAAAAGGATGGCTCCGGCGTGCGCCACCAGCTATCTTGGTAAAGGCGATGGAGATTTCGGCACCAAGGAATGCGGACAGCACGGTGGACGAATTCTTCTCAACCATGAGTTTGCGCTGCTCGTCCATGTCGCGGCAGATGTCTTCCAGGCTTTTGCCTTCGTTCAATCCATTGTAGGTCTCTTCAGCACGTTCGCTGATCATTCTGATCCGAATACCCTCGGTTCCCTTGATCATGGCTTCAGTCACCGAACCACGACGAACCTGCTCGGCCTTCCGTGCAATGATGTTGTAGGCAACAGCGGACGTTCCACCATCAATGAAATGATTCATCTTGATCTCACGAATCGTATCAGCTGCGGAATCCATGGTGCCGTCCTCGCTGATGAGAACCTTCATGGCAACAACGCAGTCGGCAACGCAGTGCGCCAACGGCGGATTCAGCGGGCCACCACCGAAACCGGCACCGATAATCGGGCCTTCCATGAATGCGGCCAAGATCTCGTTCAAGGTCATCATGCCGACAACGGTCGGAGAACCAACGTCCTTGAGGATCATGCCGAGGTCACCGACCAGCGTGGCGGTGTCGAATTCCTGCATGGTGCCCTTGAGATGCAGTTTCTCAGGCAATCCGGCCGCTTCCATGGCACCCTTACCAGCCATGTAGCAGGTGCCTTGCTTGAAGAACTCGCCTTCGGCTTCGTCGATCATGCCATCAGGATTCACGACTTCCAGAACCGCAGCAGCAGCCAGCATGGCGCAGGCAATGGGGCTGGGGGTGATACCGGCACCACGATAGGTGGCCTTCATGCCTTCAACTGCGGCACGCGTTCCGTTCTTGCACAGGTCAATATAGGTAATATCCTCACCCAATGTGCTATGACCGTACACGGCACCACCAGCAACAAAGGCGGGAACATCAGCACCATCAACACGGCAGACTTCACCCTTGCGCATGGCTTCGTACAGCGCATGGACAGCAGCGAAACCGGACAGCTTGCCGGTGAGCTTGGAGGTCGGAATGGACATGACACCAGCGCGCTCGGCACCAGCTTTCATGCGGGCCATGGCACCGAGTTTACGGTTACCAGCGGGCACACCGGCGCGAGACTCGGTTCCGGCGATATTCAACAGAACTGCTGTAATCAAAGCGGCGTTGGCCGGAGCGGCTCCAGCTTCCAGGGCAGCCTTGACACCGGCTTCAACAACGTAGTCCAAGGGCAAATGGGCCAGGTTGGCATCCTTGATCTTGATGCTGCGGCCTTTCAGGATTTCGTAGGTAATGGCGTTCGCCGCGCACAACGCAGCCAAACTCAGCATACCGTGACCTTTGGTCAAAGCTTCAACACGGTCGGCTGTCATATTATCTACATTAGAAGTAATCGCCATCATGCCAGCTAAAAGTTCTTTTTTCATTTCGATTGTCTCCTAGGTATTGTTAGCGCATTCAAACATCAGGAAAGGCAGCATATCCTTACTTCAGAACGCAATTCTGATGCCAGATATCTCTGAAAGCGTGCGTGTTTACCGATAGACACCGCGTATCCGAAAAAGGAAACACGATCCTCCCGCACATGACATACGTCACATGCTTGTTGGCGGAAAAACACCAATCAATTTTTCACCGGAATATTCGAGAAGGGCCGTCACATGAGCGGACACTGCCTTGCTAAGAAAGGTCACCCGCCGATCGACGTCTTACTATTGAGGATTCCGTTCGTGTGAAAAGAGCTTGTGCACGATACTCTGGCACATCATTCCTGATTAGCATCCGGGCTATTCGCCCCCGCTACAAAGAATATATTCAGGAACACAAATGGTTGAAGTATCGACTCCCTCCACTAACGAAGCATCTGGTTTGACCATCTCCCTGCAACTGCTCCTCTGAACGGTGGTGTTTATAATGATCGCAGGGGAGGAGACTCGTCCATCATTCGTTACAACATCCAATCGGCCTTGCAGCGCGATCCGACATCCTTTGTGTCGTGGCGACCCGCTCATGAACGCTCACACTCAGTGAGCTATTTTTTGCCGGTCATCCGTTACACAAGCTTTTTTTTAAAAAGCATAAAAACGAACAATGTTAATAAGCTATATGAATTTTGAATATAACAAAAAGGAAAAGTGCGCAAGTGGTTTCATTTTTTTTTGATCTGCAATGCAGTTTTTTATGAAAAACATACGGTATCACTGTACCAACTGTCGGCCCCCGTCATTTCAACAGTCATTTTACGAAATAAAACCCGATACAGCATTTCTTGTTTTATGTATCAAAAAATCGTTTTCCCGACAGCCATCCAGACGAACATGACAGCTCCCCGGTCAAAATTCGAAAAAATTCCGCCCTATTTCAAACATAAAAAAAGACACCAACATTACGCCGGGTCAAGAAGATTGCTTCTTTGGCGGCCCCACAAGAATTCGCATGAAATTGCCACAACAAAAAGCCTTTCGAACAGAATGTCATGGCGACATTCCGTCAGAAAGGCTTTGTATCAATATTCATTCAATACATCTGAAACGGTCGGCATTCATCATACTGCGCACCGACTGTTCCAAAAAAGAATTAGAAAGTCAGTCCTTCCATAACCTTGAGGCAATGTTCAGCCCGATTCAACGTATACAGATGAACGCCAGGTGCGCCTTTTGCCAACAGATCTTCGATCTGTCTACGCGCAAAATCCCGTCCGACAGCCGCAGCCGCTTCAACACCACCCTCGGCGTCCGCTTTTTCGAGCGCCAAAAGGAATTTCCCGGGAATCATGGCACCACACAGGCCCAGAATGAACTTGGCGGATTGGACGCTGGGAATAGGCAGCACCGCAGGAATGACCGGCTTGTTCACCCCTTTGTCCGCCAATTTCTCAACGAGTTCAAAATACACACGGTTGTCAAAAAACAACTGCGTTGTCGCAAAGTCAGCCAATTCCAACTTGTGCGCGGTCCAATTCAAATCCTCGCGAACCGAAGGGGACTCTGGATGCGGGTCGGGATAACAGGCCACGCCGATGCAGATTTCCGGATGAATTTCCCGAATATATTCAATAAGATCAGATGCGTGTTTAAATCGTTCATTGTCGGGGACAAAGGTGGATGAACCACCCTTTGGCGGATCACCGCGCAAAGCGAGCACGTTACTGGAACCAACTGCGCCGAGCTGATCGAGATATCCAGCGATCCGATCTTCCGAGGCCTGCACACACGTCAAATGCGACATGGTCTCGAACCCTTCATCTTTCTGAAGGCCGGAAACGATGCCCAACGTATTGTCCTGCGCCCCGCCACCGGCACCATATGTCACGGAAACAAAGAGCGGGTCCAATGCCTTGAGTTGTTTCGCGGTGTCATAAAAGCCGGGCATGGCCGCCTCTTCTTTCGGGGGAAAAAATTCAAAGGAAACAAAAGGTTTTCCTTCTCTTTCGTGAATAAGATCGATTATCCGCATAGTATATCTCCTGTCCATTTCGGATAGTTGAGGCTTTGCTGTGCCCAAAGAGCCATGTCCACCACCTTCTTTCTCAGGGGTAAAACGCGACAGTGCTCGTTTTCGTGCGGATGTATATAGCCTCTTCTCCAGAACCGGGTCAATGCAGACATTGGACCACAAAAAAAGAAATACCGCTGCTGAAAACTCCTCGCACCACGAAACTTGCCGTCTTCCCCCGACTCCGGGTATAGGAGCGACGGCGAAACGATCCTCCATCGAATAACAGGACAAGGTCCGCCTTTTGCATTGGCCAACAGAAAGGAACACACATGCGATACATCCATAATCAATGTCTTGATCCAGCCTTCAACCTGGCCGCCGAAGAGTGGTTGCTCACCAATTCAGAAACCGACATCTTCATGCTCTGGCGCAACAAGCCTGCCGTGATTGTTGGCCGAAACCAGAACACCGTTGCCGAAATTGACGAATCGTTCGTACAGGAACGCGACATTCCCGTGATCCGACGGTTAAGTGGTGGCGGGGCCGTGTTTCATGATCTCGGCAATATCAATTTTACCTTCATCACCCACGGCAAGCCATCGGAAGGACTGGATTTCGAACGGTTCACCAAACCCATTCAAGAGGCCCTGCAAACCATGGGCGTCCAGTGCGTTTTCAGTGGCCGAAACGACCTGCTCATCGATGGCAAAAAATTCTCGGGCAATGCCCAACATTTCCATCAGGGACGTATCCTGCATCATGGCACACTGTTGTTCACCGCAGATATGACCGATCTGTCCGGCGCACTGCGAGTTGATCCGGAAAAATACCGGGACAAGGCCGTGAAAAGCGTGCGCTCCCGCGTCACCAACATCGCGAGCCATCTTCAGACACCCATGACGGTCACCGATTTTCTCGATCGACTCATGGACAATGTTTCCAACGGCAGTGCCCCGGAAACAAGGCACCTCACCAAAGAGGAAATCATCCATATTTCCGCCCTCGCCGATACGCGATACCGAACATGGGCATGGAATTTCGGGGCTTCCCCTGCTTATAATTTTTCCAAACGCACCCGCACACCCGGGGGACTGCTGGATGTCAATCTATTCGTCAAAAAAGGAAAAATTCTCACGGCGAGACTGTTTGGCGATTACTTCGGAGTCAAGGATATCGGCCCGTTGGAAGCGATGCTCGTGGGGACACCCCACACCCGCACTGCCGTACAAGACCGATTGGCCACCGTCCAACTGGAGCAATACCTTCATGACGTGACGCTGGACACCTTGCTGGACTGCCTGTTCTGATCCGCCCCGCTCCCACACGGTGTTCGAATTCCGATCAATGTTCATGTCCGGGACAACGCCCACGGCTTTTTTCGGAGTACAAACATCTACTTTTTAAATCAAAACCCTGTTTTAATTTGATATATATCTACGGGCATACTCCTTGCTGTATTGAAATACCGTCACTTTAAATCAAGGAGTACCACATGGATTCAGCGGAAAAAGCAGCAGATACTTTGGCAAAGATGACACACCGGGCCGGAAACGTCTTCCCGAGTTACCTTGCCTGTACCAAGGAAATAAGCCAATTTGGTCCCATAGATCACAAGACACAGGAACTGATTCACCTTGCCTGTTCCATGATGGCTCAATGTGAAATGTGCATTTCTCTCCACATTCAGGGAGCGGCAAGCCACGGCGCGACCAAGGAAGAAATCCTGCAAGCCGCCATGTTATCCATTTCAATGGGCGGCTCTCCCAAAGTGATGTACATGCACTATGTGTTCGAGGAATTGGACGATCTTTTCGATTAATCACGCCGCACACGATCTCGGAACCGGGAACGCTCTATATGTCCCCGGTTCCGAGCGTGTTTCGGCACAACAGCGGCACTGATCCGCGTGACAGAGGATGGCATGAAAATTTCGACACATGAAGGTATTGACCAGTCATTATGCGGAGAACCGCTTGAAGTGAACGCGGGCACCAGTACGGTCCGTCTGCTCTGTCTGCCCTCCATGGCCGCAGATGACAGTGGTCTGATTCACGGCGGCTTCATTTTCGGACTGGCAGACTATGCGGCCATGCTTTCGATCAATCATCCCAATGTGGTCCTCGGCGCAGCGGACACCCGGTTCCTGAAACCGTCCCGCGTCGGCGACACCCTTATTGCCCGAGCGCAGGACCAGACCCCAGAGGACCGCAAGCACCTCGTTCAGGTAGATGTTTCCTGTAATGACGACGTGGTTTTCAGCGGGACTTTCACCTGCTTCGTGCCGCAAAAGCACGTCCTGTCCAAAGAATAGTCACGCATGGAAAAGGGCTGCCATATCAAAACGACAGCCCTTTCCAAACCATGATTTCACGCAAAAAGCGTATCCCCGCTGGCGTTGTCCAGACCGGGATGAATATCGAACCGAACCACCCCCACCGGCACATCCACCGCCGCAGCAATGCGCGCGGTGCCCACTGATCCGAATCCGCCACACAACTCGATGGCGGCAATGCCTTCCGTGTCCACCAATTCCCGGGCAACGGTTTCGGCCTGAGCATAGTCATTGACGGCAACAGCCACCAATTCAACGGAATCAGTACGGACCCAATTCCGATGTCGGGCAGGTTCCCCTCCCGGTGCGATAAAAATGAATGCAGCTTTCAAAACAGTACTCATGATGATTCCTCATAGGGATACAGGTTGACAAAAAACCCTTTGGTTCGAGCCAAAGCCATGGTTGCAGGCACGTCAATGACCAACGGGCCTTCGGTATTCAATCGAATGCCAGCCGAGGCAGTCCTCGAAATCTCGACTTCACGTTCTCCATCCAGGGCAATGAGTCCGGGACGGGTATCGATGGGAAAAACGGTCCCCGGTGTCATCTCAGTCACTTCGCTGACCGGCACATCCGCAAACAACCCCGGTGCAATAGCCGCTGTAACGATCATGGACGGATCGCCATCCAGCCGCAGGGCCAACCCACGAGGTTCCTCCGGCCTGATAGCCTGAAGCTGTCCGCCGATAGCAGACAAACCTATGGAACTGGCACTGCACCGAGTCATGAACAATTGTGGCACCTTGCTGATATCCCACACCGCTTTGGACGCGAGAAACACGTCGTCATACACAGCCGCGTCCACCAACGCCATGTCCACCACCCGATCATCAATCAGGATGTCGAACATGCAGGATCGAACGCAACACGCCTCGCACGGCAGTCGTCCGCACGCCACCAACCCGGCAGCCAGTCCGGCAATGGTGACCTCTCCCATTTGGGGAAAAACATTATTGGTCCCCGTGGAAACAGGGAGTATCGGAACCGCGCACGTCCCCTTGCAGGCCGCTCGACTGGTCCCATCCCCACCAAGCACGATAAGACACCGCGCGCCCAGGGTCTCCATGATTCCGGCCGCGACGGTGGTGTCGGTCTGGCTATTGCGAATGGGCATTTCCACCGCGTCCACCGGAATGGATGGGTGAATGGCATTCAAGGCCCGGGGAATAATGTCGTACCCGTCAGGCATATACAGAATCCGGGAAACTCCAGCCTGTTCAAGGCCGAGAATCAACCGCCGGACCATGCGTACTTTCTCCTGATTGTCAAAGACGCTGCCATGGGCCACAAGGCGGCGGATATCCTTTCCAGAGGCGGGATTTGCGAGAATTGCGACAGTACTCAAAAGGATGTCCTCGTGAAAGAAGCGGAAGAACAGGCTGTCCTGCTCTCCCGCTCCATTTGATTAACGAATGCGTTTCACGGCCTCGACGATATTCCCTGAATCCGGGATATAGAATTGTTCCAGCGGCGGAGAAAAAGGCACCGGGCAGAACGGCGCACCCACCCGCTTGATGGGAGCATCCAGATAGTCAAGCGCCTCTTCAGCGACCATGGCCGCGATCTCCGCGCCGGGACCGGCGAACTGCACGGCCTCATGCGCAATGACCAACGCGTGGGTCTTCTTGACGGAATTCACGATGGTCTCCGAGTCCAATGGCTGGAGGCACCGAGGGTCAACAACCTCCGCACTAATGCCTTCAGCCTGAAGTTTATCAGCCGCATCCAGCGCAGAATGGACCATCAGCGAGGTCGCCACGATCGTGACATCAGTCCCTTCCCGTTTGATATCCGCCTTGCCGATATCAATGGTGTAACTTTCATCCGGCACTTCGCCGCTGATCCCATAGAGCAACTTGTGCTCAAGAAAGATCACCGGGTTGTCATCACGGATGGCACTGATGAGCAGTCCCTTGGCGTCATACGGGGTGGACGGAATGACCACCTTGAGACCAGGGATATGCATGAACCAGGATTCCAGGGATTGCGAATGTTGGGCAGCGGCCCCGATACCGGCTCCCTGGGGCATCCGCAGGGTCATGGGCACCGTGGCCTTGCCACCAAACATGAACCGCATTTTGGCGGCCTGGTTGAACAGTTGGTCCATGGCCACACCGATGAAATCAACGAACATTAATTCGGCCACAGGGCGCAATCCCGCAACAGCCGCTCCACCGGCCGCGCCGACAATGGCGCTTTCCGTAATGGGCGTATCCTTGACACGCTCTTCGCCAAAGGTTTCGAACAGCCCCTGGGTCACGCCGAAGCACCCACCGAACTGCCCCACGTCCTCACCGAGAATGAACACGTTTTCGTCGCGCTCCATTTCCTGCCGCAACGCGTCATTGAGTGCCTGAAGATATGTTTTTTCGGACATTGTTCTCTCCGTTTAAGAGTCTATTGATTCATGAAAAAAGTCACACCGGCTAGGCGTAGACATCATCCATCAACGCACTGGTCTGCGGCATGGGGCTTTCCTTGGCAAAAGCCACTGCCTCATCAACATCCTTGGCAATGCGTTCCTTGATCGCGGCCACGTCCTTCTTGGACAGGGTCTTGCTTTCCAACAGCTTGGCTTCAAATCGAGGAATGGGGTCCTTGGCCATCCATTCTTCCAATTCCTCGGCGCACCGATACACACAGGCATCCCCTTCGAAATGCCCACGCCACCGATAGGTCTTGCATTCGATCAACGAGGGGCCTTCCCCGTTTCTGGCGCGCTTGACGGCTTCGGAAACGGCTTCGTGCACGGCGAGGACATCATTGCCGTCCACCACGACACCAGGCATGTCATAGGCAGCGGCACGATCCGCGATATCCACCACGGCCATGGACTTGCACTGCGGGCAGGAAATGCCATAGCCATTGTTCTCATTGACAAAAACAAGCGGGAGCTTCCAGGCGCTGGCCATATTCAAGGCTTCCTGCGTGGTTCCCTGATTGGACGCGCCATCACCAAAAAAGCACAGGGCGACCTGATCGCTCTTCTTGTACTTCGCGGCAAAGGCGGCTCCCACGGCCAAGGGACCACCGCCACCCACGATGCCATTGGCACCGAGAATGCCAAGATCAAGGTCAGCAATGTGCATTGACCCGCCCTTTCCCTTGCAATAGCCGGTCTGGCGTCCGAAAATTTCAGCCATCATCAATTTCAGATCTCCGCCTTTGGCCAAAAGATGCCCGTGCCCACGGTGGGTACTGGTCATCATGTCAGTCTCGGTCAGGGCTGAACAGGCACCCGTGGCCACTGCCTCTTCACCAAGATACAGATGGACAAAACCCGGAATCTCGCCTGCGGCGAAGAATTCCTGCAACTGCTGCTCGAACAGACGAATCCTGTTCATGGTTTCAAACATGTGAATCAATGTCTTCTTGCTGAGAGCCATTGTTTTCTCTCCTGTACGTTATATGGCCTTGGCGGCGCATCCGCAGGCCGATTTACTCGATCCATTCTCTTGTGCGTCCACCCCATCCGTTTCAATGGAAACAGTCAGGGCGGCGCAGGCCACGACAATAGAGCGCACCCCGGGGGCGAAACAGGGCACTTCGATCCCCGGGACACGCAGGCCGCCGGAGGTCACTGTCAAAGTGGTTTCACCAATGGGAATACTGGCGAGGACCGCCTCGCGGTCCACACCTTCCGGGTCCGGGACCGCCACATCCGCATGGACATGCACTCCCTGAAAACGGTCTCGACCACAGATTTCCACAATGCCGCACAAACAGACACGCGACACCGCATCACGCACCGCCCGCACTGCGGCCTTGGTCATGTCTTCGCCATGCAGATCAGCCGCATAGCCAAGTTCGATAGCGAATCGTTCCATGGTCATGGGGTCCTCCTAGACGATCATCAGGCCGGGATGTTCCAGCATGTCTCCCAGCTCTCGCAGGAAGGTCATGGCCGGTGCCCCATCCGTCGCCATATGGTTGAAGGTCAACGACAGGGTCATCATCTGGCGAATGCATATTTCTCCGTCATGCACGGCCGGTTTTTCGACCACACGCCCCACACCCAAAATCCCGGTTTCCGGCGGATTGAGAATGGGAGTGAATCCGTCCATGCCGAGCATACTCACGTTGCTGATGGTGAAAGTCCCGCCAGAGATTTCATCCATGTTCAATCCGCCGTCTCGCGCCCGGCCAGCCACATCACGGACCTCGGTCTTGAGGGCTTCCAGACCATAGGTGTCAGCCTGTTTGACATTGGGAACAATCAACCCGTTGGGAATGGAGACGGCAATGCCGAGATTGACATGCTCATGCAGATGGACGCCGTCTTCCTGAAGTGTGGAATTCATGACCGGATGCCGTTTGAGCGCACGGCATACCGCATAGGCAATGATGTCGTTGTACGACAGGCGATACTGTGCGTCGCGTTTATTCCGCTCCAATAAACGGGTACGCAACTGGACCATTTCCGTCACATCCAGCTCGACAAAGACAGTCAGTTGAGCGGCGTTCTGCAAACTCCCCTGCATATTTTCTGCAATAAGTTGGCGAACTCCTTCCATGGGAATCACGGTCTCCCCGGATGCCACCAGCGGCACGACAGCGGTTTGTTCCGCCACCGGGTTCATGGCCCGCAGGATATCCGCCTTGGTAATCCGTCCGCCTTCGCCCGTTCCCGAAACCAGCGTGAGATCGACTCCCTGCTTTCGGGCGAATTCGATGGCCTTCGGACTGGCGTTCACCCCATCCGGAACGGCATCAGCAGCGGTCTGCACATCTTTCATGGTAATACGCCCACCAGAGCCGGTGGCGGTGACCATGGACAAATCAACGTGCAGCTCCCGAGCCAGTCTGCGAGCGGCGGGCATGGCTCTGACAAAAGATTTTTCTGTCTTCGAATCCACACGATCTTCAGTCGCCGCAGCCGGTGCCGCTGCGTCATCAACGGCGTCGGCTGTCGATTCGGACGCACCCGCTTCAACGTTTTCGCCCGGAGCGGCGATCACGGCCACAACAGACTGCACAACAGCGACATCCCCTTCCGGGACAATGATTTTCGCCAAGACACCGCTGGCAGGGGCCTCAACCGAGTTGGTAATCTTGTCGGTCTCCACTTCAAACAAAGGCTCCCCGGCTTCTACCGTCTCACCTTCGCCCTTGAGCCAACGAACGACCTTTCCTTCCTTCATGGTCAGGCCCCATTTGGGCATAATCACATCTTGAGCCATAACCAAGTCCTCCTGGTTTGTTTGCATATGTTGCACAGGGAATTGCAACGGGGGTGCCAAGAGTCTTTTTCAATCAATATCAAGATGTTCAATAAAATCGGATCAAAACGAGAGTCTATAAAGTGTTCAGCCTCCGAACAGCAGCAAACAGCGGACAGGCAGACAGGAAAAAAGCAATCCATCACACCGGGATATCTGACACAATCATAAAGGCGATCATCTATTTGCGTTCGAATATTGAACACTTGACAGAATGAAGTGCTTGCAGGAGAGAATATGAGCGATCCCCATGATTTCACCTGTGTCAGTCTGGAGGTTACACATGCACTTGCTCCTCAGAGATGGAAACGGTTTCGAAATACATCGCGACCCGAATACCCCTGAACATCCCGTGCCATTGGTCCTGTCCCGGTCCAGTCGGCAACGCGCGGCCCAGGTGGATGCCTCCAACTGGAAACGCTTTGTGAATGGCAAGTCCATGACCTCCCCGGATGTGGACCCGATTCTGCTTGATTCATGGCAACGGTGTATGGACATGGCGGTTGACCCTGCCCCCCGCAGTTGTTGGGATTTTCTGCCCATGGAACAGATGAAACCATTCACCACCACATTGGAACGGATTTGTGATGGCATCGAATCAACGGTCTATGAAGGGATCAAGGGGAAAAACCTGCTGATGACCATCACCAACGCCGAAGGACGGGTGGCCCGAACGTCCGGTGATCTGGACGTGCTTCGCCAGGCAGACACACTCAACTTCGGCCCGGGGGCCAACTGGGCGGAATCCAGTGTCGGGACCAATGCCATCGGCACAGCCTTGGCCACTGGCCGCCCCATGCAGGTCTTTGCCTCGGAACATTTCTGCCAGAGTCACCACAGTTGGAATTGCTCGGCGGCCCCGATCCTTGACCCTCGCGGCAACATCTGGGGCTGTTTCGATATTTCCGGCCCCAAGGATTCCGACCACACCAACGCACTGGAACTGGTCCAGAATGCCGCACGCGCTCTGGAACACCAATTGAGCCGTCTCTACTGTTCCGAGCTTGAGAACCAGATGACCTCACTTTTTTCATCCATGTTCAACTCGGTCATGACCGGCGTGCTGTTTCTCAACAAGACAGGACGCATCACCAGCGCCAACACCATCGCGGAGCTGTTGCTCAGTCCCGAAGGCATTCCTCTGCGAGGGCACAATGCCGAAGAATTCTTTGACCTGGCCCCCTATCTCGCCCAGCAGAAAAACGCCTCTCTGTGCGACCCGGTCACCATTCACGCCCTAAAAAGACCTTCCCTGTTCATCAGGGCCATGCCTACCTTCAGCGCCAGTGGCACCTGGCTCGACACCATTGTCACTGTCAGCGAAACGCAACGGTCTCACCCGATGGCGGTCGGACAGGATATTCAAAAAACATCCACTGCCTCGAAAAAAAAACCGATCAAGGGATTTGAGCATGTCCTGTATGGCAGCACGGCCATGCACCGAACTATTGAAAAAGCGGCCAGCGCATCCAGGACACCGTCCACCATCCTGCTCACCGGCGAATCCGGCACGGGCAAGGAACTGTTCGCCAAGGGCATCCATCTGGCCGGACCTCGGTCAAAAAAACCATTTGTAGCAGTAAACTGCGGCGCATTGTCCAAGGAACTGGTCCACAGCGAACTCTTCGGATATCGCGAAGGAGCCTTTACCGGGGCTGTCAAACAGGGGCGCATTGGCAAATTTCAGAAAGCGGACACCGGCGTACTCTTTCTGGATGAAATTTCGGAAATGCCCAAATCACAGCAGGTCAACCTGCTTCGCGCGCTGGAAGAACGGGCCATTGTGCCGGTCGGCGGGACCACCCCCATTCCCGTGGATGTCAAAATCATTGCCGCGACGAACAAGAATCTTTTGGAACGCGTCGAACAAGGCCGTTTCCGGGAAGATCTCTATTACCGATTGAATGTGGTTTCCATTCATATCCCGCCCCTTCGGGAACGGGGCAACGATGTCAACCTCTTGGCCGACGTCCATTTGAAACGTCTCTGTTCCTCCTTTGATATTCCCTGTCCGGAAATTCCGTCGGATGTCCGAAAAATCTTCATGGCCCACGACTGGCCCGGCAATGTGCGGGAACTCATCAACTGTCTGGAATATGCTGCCAACACCCTGTCTGGTCCTGTGTTATTGCCTGAGCACCTGCCCCACGCCCTTTCAAAAAGAAGCACGGATCAGGCTGAAGGAAGTGGACCGGCACCGCAAGGACGGGAGTTTCATCTGAAACAACGCGAGGCAGACGCCATCCGCGAAGCACTGGATTTTCACGACGGCAACATCAGCAAGACAGCCAAGGCGCTCGGCATTGGTCGAAACACGTTATATGCCAAAATGGCCCGCTATCACATCGCACTCTGAGGACAGCCGAGAACCTCGGTTCATGTCACCACAAAGACACACTGATATGACACTCCATTAAAAAGACAAGGCCGAGGCGAACACACTGTCGCCTCGGCCTGATCGTTGTCGTGCAGCTATGTCAAGGTTGCCCTGAAAACCAGAGGCCCGTCAAAACGAAACGGACCTCTGGGACTGCCGGTATTCTCTGCTTGTTCATTCGAACTCAGGCACGCCAGCCAGAAGAGGCGATCATGCCATTCGATGTTTGCCACAAACAGGCGTAGGCAGGATTTTCCTGGAGGAAATGCGTTCCACGACGGACACCCATGGCGAACAGTGCGGTGGCAAGCGAATCAGCCTCGGCACACGTCGGGGCCTGGACGGTCACGGCATGACATTCTGGACCCTGCGAGGGTGAACTGGCGACAAGGTGATCGTACCCCTTGGTCGCACGGCTCTCATAGTTGCCGGACGTGGCCATTGCCCCGGAGTGCAAGGAACAGGTCACGAGATTTTTTCCGGGACCGGAAGCATCCTCGATCCCCACACGCCAAGGCCGATCCTGACGCCGTGATGACCCCATGCGAATATCCCCGCCACCATTCACCAGATAATCAGCGACGCCATGACGCTCCAAAGTCAAAGCGACCTGATCCACGATATGCCCCTTGGCAACCCCGTCCAGCGTCACTCCCATGCCGGAATGACGGCAGCGGATGGAATCGTTCGTGATGACAACGGCCTTCGGGTCGGTCAACACGGCCAGATCCCGTTGGACATGGGACGGCAATGCGGCCACGGTCGGGACCGCATGGGTGGCCAGGGCATCAAGGACCGGAGTTATGGTCGGATTGAATCCATTGTCTGTTTTTCGAGCGAGTTGGAAAGCGTCCTTGATAATGGCAACAAGCGATGCAGGTGCTCCGTGCAGCACGCCCTGCGCATTCAAAATTCCAAGCGGACTGTCCGATGTGTGACGGGTGAAAACCGATTCGGCATCGCGTGCGGTCTGAAATGCGGCATCCAACGCTTCATCGAGCACATCCTGATGAATATGACGGGCCTCGATGGACAAAAATGTTCCCATACGAAGTTGTGTTTCGGTCCGCCCTTCAAGACGGTCATCTGCGGACGCGACGACTGGACGCGTCACGGTGCCAACGACACCCGCGACTCCGGCCATGCCGAAAGACCGCAGGAATTTTCGTCTGCTAACCATTGACATCGGTCACCTCCAAAATCTCATTCAAATTAAACGAATCAGCCTTTTTCTCGACATTTTTCGGAGCGTCAAGCCCGTGCACATACCGAATGTTCTCGACATCGCGGGCCGCGCTGACCGTAAAGTGATCGAGTAATTCGAAACCACACAATCCGATAAAGGCAAGAAAAACCACGAGGGTGAACAGTTTTCTGAACGTCATGGCTAGGCCTCCTTTTTCGCGGTTTTTTTCTTTTTTGGCAGGCACCAGTTCCGCATGAATGACAGGAACTCAAAAACCGATGACACCGGGCACATCAACGTACACCAGGGCCGTCTGACCACGAGAGATGCCACGATCACCAACACCATCAGTGCGAAAATGGCGGTTGATCCGATAAAGGAAAAAGCCATGCCGAACGGCTCATATTGGGCATCGGACGGGTTGCGGAAATACAGGGCACCGCTCATGGCGATCAATGCGACGGCCCTGGCGACCCACTTCATCCATTCAGCCCGTTTGGGGGGAGAATTTTTGGTAATGCGCCCCAATCCTTCCTGCACTCCGCCAAACGGACAAATCATGGCGCAATAGAGATTCTTCCGGGTCATGAAAAATACGACCACAGCCAGAATCAAACAAATCAAGGCCGTGTAGGACGCCATTCCCTGTGTCCAGAAACCAGCCAGAAACACGATCAGTGACGACAGTGAAAACTGTGCCCCGTACATGAACCCGAGCAACACGGTGGACACGGCCAGCAACCCAAGACGGGCGTACTTCTTGTTCCAACGAAACACCCGACTCGAAATGAAAAAGGCCATCACGAAAAGGGCGATGGTCACACCCGCCTTGATCGTTTCCGTGGACGACAAGGACAGCGACTCTTTTTTCACAGCCTCGCCACGGATATATGCCGTGGCCTTTGCGACCCCTTTCTTCATGGCATTGGATGTCAGTGATGCCCCGGAGACAGCATCGACCCGAGGGAGCTTTCCTTCATCCGCGCCAAGAAACGCGTCGAGAATTCCTTCATCCAATACCCGCTTGATGTAGGTACTGGTATCCGTGGATTCAACCAACGCGACCCGTTCGATCACCCCTGTGGAATTGACGACGACGGCCACTTTCAACGGACCGCCATAACTCGGATGATCAGCAATACCAATGTACAATTTTTCAGCGGGGTTGCCTGTTCGATGTCCCTCGAAGACAGACGGACGGACCTGCTGCACATCCTCGATTTCAGAGGAAATATTCTTGATGCGCTCAAGGATGGCTCCTTCACTCCGCACCCAGCCAGCGGCCCACGCCGCCACAAGGATACAGACAGAAACAACCGCCGCAAGGCGTTCTAAAGTTTGTTTGGACACATTTTTCTCCGGGAAAGTCCGCTCACGGGCGGTCCGCTGTATGCGGACCGCCCCAAAGAGCGATTAAGACGTTTACGATTTTGTGGGTGCCTTTCGCATGACAAACAAACGGAAGGCGATAGCCAGACAGATCACCACAGGCAAACCGAGCACACCGATAAAGTACCATCCGGCGATTGATTCATATTCACCCATGAGTGTGGTGCCACCTGCGATAACCCCGCACAAAGAGGCAAAACCGAGATAGAACAGGCCAACCTGCCACCAAATGACTTTTCGGCCATAGTGTTTCAGCCAGGCGACCAGTCCCATGACAACCAGGACCTGAAGTGCGCCCATGACCATCCAGAAGATGTAATCCAGCATTGTAGTTCCGGGAAACATCGTATTTCTCCTTTTTATTCAGAATGTACCAATGGAAAAAAGCGGCTTATTCCATGCCGTGATATTCCCAGTCCTTTTCAATATCGAGGAAGTTCTCGGCCCGCAGCCACCACGGTGGATTGTGGTAGTTGGCTTCCTTGCCGCCGTCCCATTCGGACCGATAATCCTCGGCCTCATTGAACTTGAAGAAGTTCTTCTGCATGGCAAGGAGTCCGGATGAAACCAGCCCTGTTGGATCACGCGGTTCCAATTCGCGAGAAATGGTGTGAATCCACGTATTCTTACGGGAGTAAGGGCACACACCAATACAGATACGGCAGCCAAGGCCGTCCTGTGTCGGACCACCGGCCCACTGCGAATAGCATTTTTCCTCATTGAGCTTCCACCGCTTGAATCCGCGAACAACAGTCTGCGGAGTGTCATCAAACGGAATGGCACCGGACGGACAATTTTCCGCGCAAATTTTGCACTTCAAACAGAAGTCCGCCATTTTGACATCAATGGGCTTGTCATATTCAAAATCGATGTTGGTCACCACTGCGGCCGGACGGAAGTTGCAGCCAAGCTCAGGGACCATGGTCACACCGGCGCGGCTGTACTGTCCCAGTCCGGTCAACTGCACAAAGGGACTCATCATGATTTCATAGTTGGAACCGGGGAACTGGGCACGGGCCGGGTATCCGAGTTCGCGAATGAACCGCTCCATGAGACTGGCAGCGCAACGAGAACGAAAGTATGCGTCAAAAGACGTGGAATATCCCACCGCCGAATACGTGCCATCCCAGTTCATGGGCACACCAAAAACAATGATGGATTTCCAATGCTCGGGCACCTTGTCGCCCCAGGTGTAATGGCCCTTGTCCGGCATACCTCGCATCAAGCCCTTGAACATGAAACGGGGATCGAACTTGGTGATACCGACCAGCGACATGCCGAATTGGTGCGCCATGCGCTTTATGAGCTTGGACGCGTGCGCAGGTGACTTGAACTCCATGGGCTTTTCACGCCAGATACCCCGAAAGTCCCAATCCTCGGGCGGAATGGGCTTGCCGGTGCGCATGTGTTCGTCATGCGGATCTTCCGGAATACGGTTGGTGTGGTCGGCCTGATCCATACCGCCTTTGCGCAAGGCCATGTTGTAGGCACCGGCCAAAGCGTATTGCTTGTCTTTGCCTTCTTCCCAGGCCTGATTCCGCCTGATATTCCGCTGCAAGGATCCCAGCATGATCTCAAGATCACCGGGATGAGCACGATAATGATCACCAACCGGACCAGGCAGGGTTTCGACACCCATGTCAGGTGTCCATTCACCACTTTTGATGATCTTGACCAAAGCCGCCAGACGCAGGAACAGATAGTCGGTCCAATTGGGCCGCTCCACCTTGGCCACAGGCGTCATCATGGCCGGAACGTCACACCGAAACGGTTCACGGTTGAAAAACTGGTCTCCCCCCTGGTACGTCCGGCCATAGCCGGTATACGCATCGTCGGACCGGCCCAGGGAAAACCCGGTGGCCCCGGCTCCGGCAACGGTGGCAGCCGCAGCGGCCGCCCCACCGAATTTCAGGAAATTACGACGGCTCACTCCCTTTTTCTCAGGGGCAGCCTCCTGTTTGACGTCAGATTTTTCGTCACCAAGAACGTCAGAAGCCGATACTCGGTTCTTCGGGTCATTGATGATGTCCAACGCATCTTGTTCTTTCGACATGCAAGACCTCCTCTCGCTAAGTTATTTCTCTTCCGACGCGGCCACCGAATCTTCGGCAGGCACGACACCGGAAAAAGCACGTTCAAGTTCCGGGATCATGTCGAGAATGACCTCGACATAACGAGATACAGCGTCTGGATGATGTTTGGCTAAATCCTTGGCGCGCATCACCAGATAATCGCGGGCATCAAAATCCATGTCCGCCAATTCCAAATGACAAACCGCAGCGACTTCGATCTGCCCCATCTCGATCAAAGCGTCACCCTTGATTCGAAAAGCCAAATATTCGGACCCACCACCGGATTGAATCAACATGTCACACTGTGCGATACAGTCCGCATACTCACCCTGTTCAAACAGACAGATGGCGATGCCTCGATGCGATTCCCGATGGTCGGGCGTCAATTCGGCAGCCTTCGTGAAATAGGGCAAGGCCTCGGAAAACCGTTCAAGGGCGACCAGCGTTTCTCCGGACCAAAAGTTTGGTCCCATCCGCTCAGGCTCAGCCTTGGCACTCTTCAGAAAATACGGCAGCGCCTCCACCGGGCGATCGGTCAAGGCGAGGCACAAGCCGGAATGGTACGTCGCCCCCACATGGTCGGGATCAAGGGCCAAAAGATCCTGATACTGACCAAACGCCGTTGTGTATTTCTTTGCAAACAAGGCAATATTCGCCCGATTAAAACGGGGATTCACAGCTTTGGGATCACTCTCGATGGCCAATAAAAACGATTTTTCGGCCTCGGCTGGCTCATCCAACTGAAGATGCGCCACCCCCAATTCATTATAGGCTTTGACCTGCAACTGGGCGGGGACATGTCCCGCTGACAGCTCACCGATCAAAAATTTCTTCAAATCATGATACGCATGACGATCTTTCAATGCACAAATACGATGCTTGAGATCATCTTCCGTCATCTGCTGTAGGGACTCATTCATGGCTTCACTCCTTGTGATTTTTATACCAAGAAATGTGCCAATTTTATCTATCAATAAAATCAATTAGATAGACTTAAGTACGCCGAAGAAGAGACCACCTATTGTTTTATAAAACAATAAATAGCGATATTAAGCGAACTGTTGTGCTATAGCGCATTGCACGCTATATTCTCCACAGGAGCACACCATGGCACAGCCACACAAAGAGAATCTTACCTTCCTTACCGAGGCAATGATCCGCATTACCGGGAGTCTGGACATCCAGAAGTCACTCATCAACACCTTTGACTTTCTTGTTCAACATTTTCCGATAGATGCCATATCCCTTCACCAGTATTCACAAGATTTGCGGAGTCTGGAGCTACTTTTTCTGGTGCAGAAAGACACATTCGAATTCGTGGAAATCGTCGTTCCCCTGTCCGAACGCAGTGCAACAGGCCTTAGCCTGCACAATCAGAACACGGAATTTCTCATCAACGTCCAGAACAACATGCAATCCACAGTTTCCCGACAACACGGCGAAGCCCTCGCGCCATTCCTGCCGCTCAAGGAGCGAGGATATCTGATCGGCATCCTCCGCTCCGAAACCGAAACCCTCGGGCACCTCTGTTTCATGGGGACACACCCGGGATGTTTCACCAAGGAACATGAACGCAAACTCTCCCTGCTCCTGGCACCGTTCACCCTGACCATGTCCAATCTCCTGAAATACAAACGGACCATGGAATTCCAGAAAAAACTGCGGGAAGAAAAAGACGAACTGCAACTCAACCTGCAACGATTGCAAGGCCAGCAGATACTGGGGGAACACGGAGGATTACAGCACACGATGGACGTGGTGCATCAGTTGCGAAATCGCGAAATTCCGGCCCTGATTCTCGGGGAAACCGGCACGGGCAAGGAACTCATCGCCAATGTCATTCAGGCCATTTCTCCACGCAAGAACAAACCATTCGTCAAGGTCAACTGCGGGGCCATTCCAGATACGTTGGTGGATAGCGAACTCTTCGGCTACATCAAGGGTGCGTTCACGGGAGCCACATCATCCCGACCCGGACGCTTCGAACAAGCCCACACCGGCACCCTCTTTCTCGATGAAATCGGCGAACTCCCGCTTCAGGCACAGGTCCGATTATTGCGCGTATTGGAAAACCATGTGGTCGAACGGATAGGCAGCACGCAGCCCATCGATGTGGACGTTCGAATCATTGCGGCCACCAACAGAAATCTTGAACTGATGATGCAGGAAGGAACCTTCCGGGAAGACCTGTATTATCGATTGTATGTCTTTCCCATCAAGGTCCCGCCCTTGCGGGAAAGGACCGGGGACCTGCCAGAACTGATCCAGGCATTTGCCGAGCAGACCTACAAGAAAATGGGGCGGACAGACACGCCACAAATTCCGTGGCATACCCTGAAACGGCTGAACAAATATTCCTGGCCGGGGAACGTGCGTGAGTTGGAGAATCTGGTCAGACGAGCCATTACACTCAGCACAAGCGGGCCGCTGCAACTCGACAAACTCCTGCCGCAGGACGAGGGATGGTATATCGCTCCCGAAGAAAGCCAGAGCTATTTTGAAAAAACCATCGACGCTCGCGTGGAGCTTGCCCTTGAACAACACCTTGCTCACCTGCCCGTTGAACCTAAAGCACTTGCCGCCTCTCAGTCCGAGGTTTCGACGCAGGTCAAGCCCTTGAAAGAGGTGGTCAAAAACGCCATTGAAGCCGCCTTGAAACAGGCGCACGGCAAGATTCATGGCCCGGGCGGAGCCGCCGAACTCCTTGAAATCAATCCGAGCACCCTCAGAAGCAAAATGCGGAAAATGGGCACCTCCCTGGACCAGGTCATTTCCCAAGACAGGTAACACCACCGAATCCGGTATAATCACCATTTCACGAAAAAGCACCCGGGATAATCCCGGATGCTTCGATTCAATCAGCACACATTTTCCGGGCGGCTTCACGCCGTCCAGTCATGCGGATGTCATTTTCAAGAAAGCCCTCCAGCGGAACGCAATGTCCTCAACCCAGGGCCTTCTTCAATCCATTGGCCGCCTTCTCGACCATGGATCGAGGACACCCAAGATTGATCCGTTCATACCCTGCGAACGCCGGACCGAACCAGTGACCATGATCCAGGGCCACACGAGCCACGTCCTCGATTCGATGGGACAATTCCTCATCACTCAAGCCGAGTTTGCGGCAGTCCAACATCATGAGATATGTCGCCTCAGATGTCAGCAGATCCACATTGGGGATATTTTCCCGCACAAAATCAGTCAGATATTTCATATTTCCGGCAACATGCACAAGCAGTTCATCCAGCCAGTACCCGCATTTGGCATAGGCTGTTTCCGTGGCCACCACACTGAACGCATTGTTCCGCTTCAACAGTTGATAGGAAACAAAATTCATGTACGCGTCTTGCTGTTCCTTGGTGGGCAAGTGCAGATACGACGCTTGAACGCCCGCCAGGTTGAACCCCTTGGACGGTGAAAAACCCGTGATGGTAATGGCTTCGACATCCTTGTCCAGCGAGGCCATAGGGATATGCGTGTGGCCCGTATGGACAAAATCACGCCAAATTTCATCGGAAAAGATGGTGACGTCATGCCGCAAACAGATCTCGGCCATGCGCGTCAACTCGTCCCGGGTCCAGACCCGCATGGCTGGATTGTGCGGTGAACACAACAGGAACGCGGTCACTTTCGGGTCGCTGCATTGCTTTTCAAAATCATCGAAATCCATGACAAATCGCGAACTTTCCTGATCCCAGACCAATGGAGATTCACAGACTTCCCGACCACATCCATTAATGATTTCATAAAAAGGATAATACACCGGAGATTGAATCACGATCTTGTCACCGGGTTGGGTGAACAGCTGGATACAATAGGACATGGACGGAACAACACCGGAGCAATGCGCCATGCTTTCATACGTCATCGCATAGCCAAACCGCTCCTTGGTCCAATCAATAGCCGCCTGAAAATAGGAATCCGGACGATAGACATATCCGTAAATACCATGCTCGGCTTTCTCTTTCAGCACCTCGACAATTTCGGGAGCGCACCGCAGGTCCATATCCGCGACCCACATGGGCAGGAGGTCATCCCTGGAAAACGTCCCTCCCATTTCAGACCACTTGGTGGAATGGGCATTTCTCCGATCAATTTCGACAGTAAAATCTATAGGCATCGCTTCAGCTCCTTATGACGATTCGATGATTTGAGTGACTTTCTGATTCTCTTTAGTGATGAGAAAAGCACTATATCCAGAGATACTGACAAAAATAAAGCCGATACAGCACAGAATTATCCAGAAAAACCACGGTCACCAGTGGCTCAAATAGCTTCTCACATGCCCAAAAAATCCACCATAATTTGACACGCCAATCGGACATATGTATATATTGGTCAATACAATATTCTTTAGTGAGTTAACTCGTTACGTTAGCTCTGGCGATCACGGCATGACGCTCGTGTTTCATGAGCGGTGACCACCATTTAATCCAGGAGAAGACCATGTTGCAATTACGCGATGGATGCAGTTTCTTTCGGCGGGAGACGTATGGACCGGGCGAGGAAGACTGTCCCAATCGGATTACACGGGAAATCGTTGAGCAGCGCATGACCAGAGAAGGCGCGCCCAAATTGCGCGAAGACTTCGTGCCTCGGAGCAATCCATCCGTTTTCTGGCGCACCGAGCACTTTGGTGCCGTGGTCTTCAGAGTCACGGACAACACCATTTTCGGCATTGACGAGACAAGTACTGCCATCTTGAAACTCGTTGATGAAACCAGAACCATGGGTGAAATTCTCGATATGGTATGTGATGAAACCCGCCTGTCACGAGACTTTGCAGCCACATATGTTTCGGAATTGCAGGCACGCGGACTCTTCGCCGGACTCCACGACAAGTCCACGAAATAACCTTCGCCCTTGCACCTTTTCCGCGCACGGTTCGCCACCAGGTGGACCCGTGCGCTGTTTCCATGAGCCATACGACACCAACTGTTTCGTCCGAGGATGTGAATTGTGAGGCCCAAACAGAACTATCTCTCTGCACCGGAAACCGTTTTCTACGAAGTCACCACAGCCTGTAATTATAAATGTATGCACTGTTTTGGCGACTATGGACGCAAACAGCACGACACCCTGACCGTCTCCGAATTGTTTTCCCTGGTCGATCAACTCGCTGCAATGAATGTCTTTCGCCTCATTTTCGGTGGCGGAGAGCCCTTGCTCGACGACCGTATTTATGACGTCATTCCCTATGCGGTCTCTCGGCTTCCATTTGTCTCTCTATCAACCAATGGGCACTTGGCGACACCAGACGTCATCGACCGGCTCAAAGACTGCGGCCTCAAAAATGTCCAGATCAGCCTGGACAGTGCCGAAGCCGATGCCCATGACTGTCTCCGAAATCGTCCCGGTGCCTTTGACCACGCAGTTCAAGCCATTCAACGCTTCAACACGGCGGGATTCCGCGTCATGACATCCACGGTCGTCACGACATTGAATGCACATGAACTCGATGCGATCATCGCCCTGTGTGACTCGCTCGGCGTGGTGCAGTGCAAATTCCTTCCCTTGGGACTCACAGGCCGCGCGCTTGAACATCCCGATTTGTGGCCGGAAAAATCCGTGGCACAGGCCGCAGCATCAGTCCTGCGTGATCACGTTGGCGATTCCGTTTGGAACACGCCCCGGACCGGCATAAAAATCGCCGCCGACCCGCGCCTCTGGTTCAAGGCCCACCCTGACAAAACCCCGAGCAATGTTTCGTGTACCTGGGATTGCGAAGCGGCCAGAACCTGCATCGGCATTCTCACAGACGGCCGAGTGGTGCCGTGTGTTCCACTGGGACGGCTGGGCGTGACAATGGGATCGTTACGCGAGGCACCACTTCAGGAAATCTGGCAATCGGAAAACGCCATGCGGCTTCGAAACAACGTCAACATGGAACAAGGGGAATGCGCCTCATGCGACCTTCGCTTTGGCTGTCGAGGTGGCTGCAAGGCCAATGTGCTGGCCGCCACCGGGACATTCGGTGGCCCTGACCCGGACATGCGGGGCATTTGCCCTCTATGAAATCTTGGAAAACAGACAGACCGTACAGCATTGTCTGGAACATCTCCGGGCGATGCAATCTCTCGTGCGCCCACTGCAAGGACCTCGGCCATTTTGATACGGAACTGGATTTGGTCAGAACCAGAACAGTCGCCGAATCGCTCAAGCAATGGGCACCCTTTGTGGTGGTCCTCAGTGGTGGCGAACCCGGACTGGCCCGACATTTTCCGGACATACTGGACCACCTGTTATCCTGGGTTCCCCGAATCGTCGTCGCCAGCAACGGACACACGATCTTTCACCCGGATTTCCTCCCCATAATCCATGGTCATGAAAACCGGCTGGCCATCCAGTTGAGCCTCGACGGATGGAATGCCCCGTCGCACGACGCCATTCGGGGCAACGGTTCATATGCGACACTCTGCCACGCCATAGAACGGATAAAAGGGCAATCCATGCCCTTCACCATGAATGCGACTTTGACCAAGGCGGTCTGTGGCAACATCCTGGCTGTTCTCGAAAACGCCCAGACCCTCGGCGCAACCGCCCTCCGATTTGGTCGATTTCATCCTCAAGAAACACAACAGCAATCGCTTGAACCATCTTGGGATGACCTGTCCACAACCCTCGAAACCATCCGGGAATTCCAGATATCCGGATCACCCATGCGCGTCCATCCACCACGATCGGCCAAAATTCGCGGCAATCGTTCCGGGTGTGACGCCCCCATGAAATGCACGGTCCTTCCCAATGGGGACGTCTATGACTGCACGTTCTTCACCCATGACACATTCTGCATGGGATCACTGATCGAACAATCGCCAAAGGCCCTCTGGAACGAGCCTCAGGCGGAACGCCGACGCGACTGGTTTCGAGCCATGAACGCCACCTGCCAGGCGTGTCCGCAGCCCGACTGCCCCGGCTGCTGCCCGGCAATTTTGCGAAACCCCATGATGGCACGACACCTTCCGAAGGCGTGCCCGCTGCCCTCGCTGTATCAAGGATAAAAATATGCAGACACCGTTTCTTTCAGCTCCCCTCACGGTCCATTGGTGGATCACGGCACAATGCAACCTGAACTGTCCCATGTGTTCAACGGCTTCCGGTCAGCAACTCCCCCGAGAGATGACGACCGAAGAAGGATTGACCCTCATCAACGACCTGGCGAACATGCAGGTCTTCACCTTGGTGGTGGGTGGCGGAGAACCCTTCTGCCGAAAGGATATTTTCGATTTTCTGTCCACGGCATTGGATCGGGGACTGCGAATTCACCTGACGACAAACGGAACGCTTCTGGACCTGCCCACCACCAAACGGCTGGCAGAAATCGGCTTTGTCTGGCCGGTTCAGGTGTCCATTGACGGCAACCGGCAGCACCATGATGACATCCGGGGAACCGGGAACTATGACCGCGCAGTACAGGGATTGAAAAATCTCGAAAAAGGCCTGGTACCGTCACAGATCGCGTGTCTCATCTCCAGACGAAATATCGACGATGTAGAAGATCTCATTGAGCTGGGGCTCGCTGTCAATGCCAAACAAGTCAGTTTTCACGGGCTGATCCCGGTCGGTCGGGCGCACCAGGAAATGATGGAAAGCTGGGAGCTGAGTCAACAGGAATGGAAGGAGCTGGATGCCTACATCGCTCAACGCAATGCGGAATTGCCCATGTCGGTCATCTGCGATCCTTACGGAGATGAACCCATTGGACGCGCCCCGCGCTCTCAGGACCAAAGCGGTCGCGGCGGGTGTACTGCGGGATATTCCGAAGTGACGATCGACGCACAGGGTTCTGTCTACCCATGCATTCTGCTCTGTGAACCTCAATTCAAGGCGGGATCCGTCGTCCAACACCGATTCAAAACGATCTGGGATTCTTCGGACGTGCTCAAATCCGTGCGAAAAGCCGTTGGTCAACTCCCGGAAGCCTGTCAGGGATGCGACTACACCAGCAGTTGCTTCGGCGGATGCCGAGGGCTGGGGTTTCTGGAAACCGGCTCACTGACAACGCGTGATCCTCGCTGTCCGTTCGCCCCACACAACCAACAGAATTCCCAGCATTGACCCGACGGGAAGCCCACTCACCGACCAGACTCACTGCCCATATACGGGAAAAGCACTCACGAAAATCGTGAGTGCTTTTCCCGTAGCTACCAAGACAAAGGCCTTTCCAATGACAACATAATTCAAAACTCTTTCAGCCAAAACTCAGCCCATTATTAAAATGGCAATTCAAGAAGTGAGGCCCCAAGACGTTGAGAAATTCTTTGAGATGCCAAAATAAGATTTTCTTCAATATTTGCATTCTTTTCTTTACTCAGCCGCACAGTTGGAACAGAAACACTTAATGTTGCTGCAAGCTGATTCTGAAAATCCAAAATAGGGACAGCAGTACACCGTACCCCCTTAAAAACCTCTTCAGAGTCATAGGCAAGTCCGGTTTCACGAACCTCTTCCAATTCAAAACACAAATCATGCATCGTTCTTTCAATAAAACTTTGATCAAATTGTTCACGAATCAATTTAAGGACCTTTTGAGCCTCAATTTCTTCAGCGAATGCAAGGAAAATTTTTCCTGATGCGGACTGAAATAAAGGGAAAGAACTCCCAATAATAGAATCCTGTCTTAACATTTGTGATGTCACCTGCTTGTCTACAACAAGCATTTCTGTCCCAAACGGAACGCATAAATTGACGGTTTCATCCACTGCTTCTAGCAACTCACGACAATACGTTTTAGCCACATCCACCACGCTGGAGTGTTGCAACATTCGACTGCCTACAGAAAAAAGTTTGTAAGAGAGACAATACTCACCTCTTTCTTTTTCTTGAAAAACATAGTCATTGTCTTCAAGAGTCAACAACATTCGATGCACAGAAGTCTTCGGCAATTCAACAGCCCGACTCAATTCGGCAAGTTCCCACGACTTTCTGGTTGAAAGCTTCTCAATAAGAAGACAAGCCTTAGATACTGCACTTATTTCATAATACTTTTTTTCTTTTTTAGGCATAAAAATTCCTTTCAAAAATCAAACGCATTTATTGTATTCTTAGTCATCTATAAAATTCAACGCCCCTTAATAAGCAGGTCGCTAAAAATTATATTTATACAGACTTCACATTTCTCATCAAAACAAAAAATACGTCACAACACACTCGCTTACGCGAACGTAACACATTCAGCTTCAATCGCTTTTTTCTAATGACTTAATCCTAAAACACAAAAAATCCCAAGATAAAATCAACGTTTTCAACAAGTACTCTAAAAAACTCATGAATTATGGAATTTCGTATTTCATTAATTGAAAAGTGAAACGAACCAAATGATTCTACAAGATCAATTAAAATTCATTTTTCACCCCGCCTTAAACACACAAGAGCCTCTTCACACAAAAAAGTCGCTCTGTACGTCTACAAACCTACTGTATATCTTCATACAAAAACGTGCAGCTTGTCACTGTATCAGTCTCTGGCTTTAAAAACTGTCTATTTGCAACGTTGAGACGAACCTATAAGTGATACTCTGTACAGCAGGCTTTCAAAGACCAGGCACAAAAGCCACAGCCACCACTGTGTATGCACAGACTTGAAGTAAGATTTTTACACTTCTCCAAGACTCACACTCTGAATAACGCTCTAAATAATATTTCATGCCCCAAACATAAATTAACATTCTAAATTTCTTATCAAACCAAGAGAAGACATCAAATTGATTCATTGAACTCTTCATAAAAAATTGAACACAGCCCAAAATGCTCTTATTTAAAACCACCATAAAAAAACACCTTTTCGTTAATTTTATGAATAAATTTCACAAAAAGGTGTTTTTATGGTTAACAACTATGCGTTACTTTTTTGCAGTTCTTTTGCATTTTTTATCACTTTCTCTCTCCCTTTTATCATAGAATAGATCATAGAACCAGATGTATACAAAACAACGGCGATAACAACCCATTTCAAAATGCCAAGGGGTATGGATTTGACTAACGTAACCGCAATCAAAACACCAACAATACCAGTCAAGGTGACAATAAGTGAAATCTTACGATCATATGCTCCCTCTTTAATAAACTTAAGAGAAGCAATAGGCATAAGAAATGCGCACGATCCCATCATGATCGGGAAGGCAACCCGTGGTGACATCCCAAGAAAATAAACCAATGCCATACATGGGGCATACGCTCCAATGCCTGCCGTCATGAGCATCCCGATTATAAAGTTTCCTACATTGGCAATTATCAAATTCGTTCCCGTCAAACCAGTGGCTTCACCACCGCTTGGCATCCACCCCATAATTCCAAAGAACATCAATACCGCAGTTACAAAAAGAGAAACACCCATAACAAGACGAACTATTTGTACTGGTAGACGAGACATGATGGCAGCCCCAAAGTATGCTCCCAGCGAGCTTGAAATAAGCATACTTATAAGCGTCACAGGTTCTACCTCAATGGTGGTGATAAGAAAAGATGCAGACACAACCTCTGGAAGCGAAGTAAAAACATTCAGTGTCCCTGGGATCTTCTTATCATCTATTTGTTTGAAAAATTTAAGCAAGGCCGTTGCCGATGCAAAATTACCAATCCCAAGCACATCAAAAAACAATGTTACAAAACCAATAATTCCAACCGTGACAGGGGATGCCTTACTCATCTCATGACGATGAGCTCGGTAATCTTTGATAAAAACAAATAAAAAATACAGGCCCAAAATTGCCAAAAGACCCAATATATATTTTACCATATCCACTCCTCTGCCGTCAGCACGGCACGTAGAAAAAATATTGCACTCAATGAGAACCAACTATTCGCTATCGTTTCGGTACAAACAGAACGCAGTACGACGGCGGTACCATCAACAGTCAAAAGGCCGCAATAAAAGACTTTATAAAGAGGCAAGACCTCTCAATAAACTTTTAAGAAAGGTTCTGACGACAGGTTTGACCAGAATCGTCAGAACCTTACACTGTTGGCAGCCAAGAAAATAAAAGAAACATCTTCTTCTCTTGACCGCCCCGCTTCCTACAGAAGATCTGGAGGAATTGAGGTGTTGACGAGCTCACCAAGGCGTAAGGGGAAGAGAGGTGGCTGAGCCGTATATAAAGGAAGATTTTCCAACGGAATACCATGAGCATCGGCTATCATTTCAGCTACAGCCTGCCCACAAACACGCCCTTGACACGTTCCCATGCCTGGCCGCGCCTGAGACTTCAGTCCATTTGGAGAATAACACCCTTCATTGATAGCTTCACGCAATTCGCCGGCCGTCAATTCTTCACAACGGCACACAATGGCATCTGCAGCAGGTTGAAGCATAGAAGGTGTTGGGGCAAAATATTCATCAAGAAATGGCTGCAATGATTTACATCGCTTAATAATTCGCAAATGAGGACGAGCTTCATCGTCGCGTTGACTCATTGGAATAGAACCAAGCTCTCGACAAACATCCAATCCGACTAAATGTCCTTCCGCTTGAGCAGCAACTGCCCCCCGGACGGAAGCGGTATCACCAGCCGTCCGCAAACCGGGCACAGAAGTTTGTCCCCACAAATCAGCATCCACATGCCAATACCGTTGGCATTGATCCCATGTGTGTCGGCAACGAGCTAACCGAGTAATACGACTTTCTGAAATAACTCCTTCATGAAGAAGAACTGTTGACGCAGTTAATTCCTTTTTTTTACCGGATCGGGTAGCAAAAAGGACTTCAAGCCCCTGTCCTTTCTCAGAAATACGTATATCCTGAGCTTCGAAGACACATTTATGTTTGAACAAAGTTTGTATGGCCAAATTGACACCATGCAAAAAATAACCAGGACGGGAACAAGCTCCCAATGCATATTTTGTAGCGCGCAAAGCATTACCCAACCGACCAGTCAACAAGACTCCAGCTACAGGGATATCAAATTGACTCAAATGCACAGCCGCTTGCAAAATGAGAGGGCCATTACCACAAAGAACAACCGGCCCCTCTGGAAGCAACGAGGAAGACTTCAACAATACGTCAGAAGCACCAGAGCCCATAACACCCGGCAAAGTCCAACCCGGTAGAGGAACGGGACGTTCCATGGCTCCTGTCGCTAAAATGACATGTCGCGCCTGTTCGCAATAACTCTTTCCTTGCCGACTGTAATACACCCGATCAGGAGCTATATCCCAGACATTCGCACCTGATTCAAATTGTGCATCCGACGCATTAAATTTTTTGACAAGTGGCAAACCGGCAGCATAATCGCTCCCCAATTTATCAACCATGGCAGACGATCCCACACTTCTATAGATCTGCCCACCTGGCTCCATCTGCCTATCCAAAACCAAAGTGCGTAACCCATGCCCTGTTGTCTCAAGAGCAGCACACATCCCGGCAGGCCCTGCACCAACAATAATGACATCCCAGACATTATGCATGTTTACCCTCCTCCTGATGGAAATCCGGCTCACCATTTTGACGATATACCTTCATCCCGTCCGCCACAGGAGTAAGACAAGCCTGCTGATTGGGCACACCATCAATTGTCATCAAACATTCATGACATACCCCCATATGACAAAAGGCTCCACGCTTGTGTCCGCCATGAGTTGTACGAGTCCAACCATGGGAAGGCTCAAGCACGGCAGCGGCGACAGTCATACCTTCTTCGACCTCGACTGGTTCATCTTCAAAATAGATGGTAATTTTTTTATTGTTCGAATCACTGACTTTGGTAAACATATTCCTTCTCCTTCTTTTTTATGCAGCTCCGATAGGCAATGCGGGAGGATTAAAGCCGAATCTATCAATATGCATATAACTCAAATCCATTTCCGGGGTTGAACCATTAATAAAATCAGAAATGAGCTTGCCTGTTATAAGTGAAAGACTAATCCCATTCCCTTCATGTCCAGCAGCAACATAAACGCCCCCAAGGTGGGTCGGAGAAATGATTGGTTTTGCATCTGGAGTAAAGGGACGGACACCCGCATAACAACGAATAATACGAGTATCAGCTAAAGCGGGAAAAAAGTGTTGTCCTCGTTCAGCAATAGCACGCATAACCGCAGGATGGGGACGAGTGTCCATACCTACAAAACGCCGGCAACCGCCCAGTAAATGAGTACCCGCAGAAGAAGGCTCAAGTACAAAGGCAACACCGAATTTGTCCATATCAGGAGTAACGTTGTCTCGTTTTTCTCCACCTTTAGCCAACAGATAACCGTATTCTACATAGGCTTTACTTACCAAACCTTTAGAGCGTTCTGTAACAATGACATGTCCCTGCCGAGGTCGAATAGGGACATTAAGACCCAACATAGCACCGAGTTGAGGGGTCCAAATACCTGAAGCCAAAATGACATTCTCAGTCATAATTTCGCCCTTATCGGTCACAACAGAGGAAATCCGACCTTTCTCCATACGAAAATCTGTCACGTTCGTACGAGACATCAAAGTCGCACCATTGGCCTCAGCATGTTTTGCTAAACCATAACAAAGACGCATAGGATTAACGGTACAGTCATTATTAAAGTTCAGACATGCCAATATATCGTCACCGATATTTGGCTCATGCTGTTTCAGCTCCTCTCGATCCCAAAGAGTGACATCAAATCCCTCTTTTTTCTTCCCCTCAAAATTGGCTTTGACAGTTTCAAGATGATTCTCGTCATCCACAAGAAGACCGATTCCCTCAGGCTGGAAATCAAAATCTACAGGCAAAAATTTCTGCGCCTCATAGAACATCTCTTGTCCACGTTTGCAAAAAACACTGTGAGGACCAGGAGCAGTATCATATGTAACAATATGCCCTTCACACCGACGACTCGTTCCCCAAGCGAACTCTCCACGCTCTATGAGCGTCACATCCACTCCATCCTTCGCCAGATAACAGGCAACAGCCGTTCCTATGGCCCCACCGCCAATAACGACAGCACCAGCTGTTCGTTTGCTGCTCATGTCATTTCTCCTTTTGCTCTGTTACTCCCAGCAGCTTGTTTAGTTCACAAGCCACTCAAAGTGTTAGTAAATATTAAGCCGTAACACTTAAACTACGCTTAAAAAACTGATCTAATATTCACAAGTTATCCTCTCTTCTGGAAAGAAAGAGTAGAGACCTTTTCGGGCTGAGGGTGTGACACGCCCCCCTCCACCATCAAACTTTTTCCCTCACAACGAGAAGCATCCTCAAGACTACAGTTCCTGGTCTCTGGAGCCATTTTCAAACTCACAAGAAAACCCAACAGCGTTATCCCAGCCGCAATCATCATGGTTGTTCGAATCTCCAATCGAGCGAGAGCCAAAGGCACAAGGTAAGTGCCTATAGCCGCACCAATTCTACTGATAGAAGAAGCAAGACCCACAGCTGAAGCCCGAATTTCCGTTGGAAAAAGTTCGTTGGGATAAACGAATTGCAAATTTTGTGAACCACCTGTTGCCAAAGCGTAGATAGAAAACAAAATAAGGATAAGATACGGTGAAGAATTTGTAAAAAATGCAAGTAAAGACAATGCAACTGCGGACCAAAAGAAACTATGCAACAGCAAAGAACGACGCCCAATTTTATTTATAAGCCCCAACGGGAAAAGACAGCCCAACATAAAGATAAATGTTATAGCTGCAGCTCCAGTGTGACCAAACTGACCAGTCAATCCAAGAGCAACCATTATTTTAGGACCAAAAGAATACACAGCAAAAAGCGGAACAATAGCGCATGTCCAAAACAAAGTAATAAATAACATACGAGTTCCGTATTCAGAATGGAATAAGCTCGTAAGAGGGACTCTTTTTCGCTCAAAATTTATCGATTTCAATTCTTCAATAGAAATATCTTCATCATAAACTCTTTTTAAAACAGCTTGCGCTTCTTTATATCGTCCTTTCATGCTCAGCCAACGGGGGGATTCCGGTGTATTCCGACGCATAAAGAGGAAAACCACTGTCGGCAAAGTTGCGCTGGCGAGCATCCACCGCCAAGCATCTGGCCCGGTACGCAATAAAATATCACCAACTATATATGCAACACTCGCTCCAACAAACCACATCGCCTGAAGAGTGCCAATAAAGGGTCCTCGATATTTCTTAGGAGTAAACTCCGCCAATAAAGCTGTTGCAATTGGATAATCTGCTCCCACAGCAACGCCTAATAAAAATCGAAAAAGGAAAAGGACAGGCGCACTTTCTGCCCAAAACTGACCCAATGAAAAAATACCAAGAGCGATGAGATCAATGGTATACAGCATCGATCGACCGTACTTGTCTGTGACCCATCCTCCAGCGAACCCACCAAAAAACATTCCAATTAATGTAGCCGCTCCAATCATTCCTTCCCAGAAAAGAGACAATTCGAGATAAGGTGTTATTTGAACCAACGCGATACCGATCATGCCCATCACATACCCATCAAGAAATGGTCCTCCTGATGAATAAACAAACAAATGTTTGTGAAAGCTATTCAGTGGAGCGTTGTCAAAAAGCTCGGTTAGAGACGCCTTACCTATCATGTTATCCTCCTGGTATAATGGTACTATTAGAACCCAGTACTATGCGTACACAACAATCTTCTTTATTAAATCTCTCCTTTCTCTACACAAACGTCCCAACGTCCTTCCGCAACCAAGGAAGAACAGCGATCAGACAACATTCAGAAGACAAAACACATTCTAAATGTCCTTCTGACCGCCATTCAACTGAGGGGTTAGGAAAATTCTGCGATGGACTCCATTTCAATTAAAGCCCCGCCAGCAAGCCGACTCACTTCAACCGTAGCACGCGCAGGTTTATGATCGCCCATAAACGATTTATAAACCTCGTTATAACTGGGAAAATCATCCCAATTCGCCAGATATACAGTGACTTTAACAACATTTTTCATACCAAGGCCCACAGACTCCAAAAGTGACGCCATATTATCCATAGCCTGGGTGGTCTGTTCTCCAATCGTCGAGCCAACAAGTTCACCGGACTGACCAAAAGGAGCCTGGCCAGACAAATAAAGCATATTGCCACTTCGAATCGAATCAGAATACGGACCTAAAGGTTCAGGGGCGTTTTTATCATTCAAATATTCCATGAAATCATCCTTTTATTTAAAAAACACCGTTAGCTCCCCTCCTCAGCAGAACGTGTCCTTGCCAGAGAAGGGGAGAGGGAATTATTATTTATTCACCGGGTGCAACACGATTCTTGCGTCCACAACATCGACACCATCTTCCGTGGCAAAAACGGGATTTAAATCCACTTCTGCAACATCGGATAACTCGACGACCATGTAAGAAAGCATACTGACAGCGTTCTCAAGGGCCGAAAGGTTAACACCTTGCTGTCCACGAACTCCAGTAAGAAGTGGATACGCATTGATTTCACTAATCATTCTCTTTGCTTCTGGTCCATTGACAGGAGCGACACGGAAAGAGACATCTTTGAGAACCTCTACGAAAATACCACCAAGACCAAACATGACAGCAGGTCCAAAGGTTGAATCGTAGCTGCTCCCAATAATGCATTCCACGCCTCCAGAAAGCATTGGTGTAAGCATTACGCCAAAAATATCAGCATTTGCATCATACTTTTTAGCATTCGACAGAAGTTGTATATAAGCATCACGGGCTTTTTCTTCAGAATCTACGTTCAAAATGACGCCACCAGCATCAGTTTTATGCAAAATGTCTGGAGAAACAATTTTCATAACAACTTTTTTTGCACCTAACTCATCAAATAATGTAGCTGCTTCATTTTCATTTGTAGCCAAAAGATGAGACGGCAAATTAAATCCATAGGCACGCAAGACCTCGCGCGCTTCAGTTTCAACCAAATTCACACGGTTCTGCGAACGGACCTTGTCAAAAATGATTTGAACTTGAGCCAACCTGTCTTCTGGAAGTTGCGGAGGCTGTGCGGCCAATTCTTCCTGAATTTTTCCCTGACGAGCACCGAATCCAACCAAAGCTCCCATTGCCCGCATTGCGGCATCAACAGATCCATACACAGGAAACCCGTGCTTCATGATGTGGACCAAACTTTCAGGTTGCTGAGCATGATACATGGAATGCATAACAACGGGCTTATCCGCCTTAGTCGCTCTGTCTGCCAAACTCTTGGCAACATCCATTTCCAACTGACGGAACTCTTCCGAGAAATCGCAATACCCACCATAAAGTCCCGCAATAACGAGACCATCAACGTCGGGATCCGCCAGCAAGACTTCTGCACATCGGTCAAAGACCCACATATCACCTTCGGGGGTACCCGCAAGGTCAACAGGATTCTTGATTGGGCAATGAGGCTTGAGAATCGCACGCAATTTTTTCTGAGTTTCCTCAGAAAGCACTGCGGCGTTCAGCCCCAAATTCTCCGCCATATCTGTAGCCATCACTCCATGACCACCACCATCTGTAAGGATGGCGATCCGGTTACCCTTGGGCATTTTGCAACGCGAAAAGGCTTCACCGACATCAAGCAGTTCATTTGGAGTTTCCACCCGAATGACACCAGCCTGATTGAGTGCAGCGTCAAAGATGTTTTCACTGCCAGCCAATGACCCGGTATGCGAAGCGGCTGCACGCGCCCCCGCTTTGCTACGACCGATTTTGATCACAGCCACAGGTTTTTGAAGTGTTGTCAAACGAGCTTTCCGCAGGAAGTTGCGTCCATCGTCTACGGAAGAAACTCTCAATCCTTCCATGTACATAAGTACCACGCGAGTATCTTCATCCTGGCCCAAATATTCAACGAAATCTGCAAAACGAAGATCGGCTTGGTTGCCAATACTTGCCCAACCGCTGTAGCCAAGTCCTCGTGTCTTGGCATTGAAATTAATATCAATACCAAAGTTACCACTTTGCAACACAAGCCCCATATGTCCATCGTCCAAATCAATGGTGCTTGCATTGAGGTTGACGGGAGAACTAAATATCCCCATGCAATTGGGACCCATGATTCGCATACCGGTTTTTTGGGCTATGGCGATCATTTTCTGTTCCAAAGCCTTACCTTCCGGTCCGGTTTCTCCAAAACCAGTAGCAACGACAACAACGGCTTTGACCCCTTTGTCCGCGCATTCTTGAATGACAGGAAGAATGTATTTGGGAGAAATACCGAGAATAGCCAAATCGACTGATCCCGGCACATCAGATATGCTCGCGTAAGGCTTTTGTCCCAGGATATCTGCAGCGGCGGTTCTTGAAATAAAGTACAAATCGCCAGTAAATTGACTATCGATAAGTCCTTTGGCGGTCCAGTACCCATATTTTTTCGGGTCAGAAGATGCACCAATTAATGCAACACTTCTTGGCCTGAAAAGAGGATTAAGATCTGACATAAAGAAACGACCTCACTCTATCTTAGGAATTAGCTTCGATGACACCAATGGCAACATCTGGGCATACGAGACGACAAATATTACATTTAACGCATTTTTCAGGCGCAACTTGAACCACGTATGCATACCCTTGCGGATTCAAATCAGTTCCGATAGCAAGCGTTTTTTTGGGACATGCTTCCACACAAAGACCACATGACTTACAACGCACACTCTCAATCAAATGAATTTTCACTTTCTTACTCATTTGGCTGCCTCCTTTTCCGCAAGTTCAATACCTGCATTCAAAGCTTGGATATTAATTTCAAGTAACGAGGCTTTCTTTTTTCCCATAGCATCAGTCAATGCCGCGATGATAGAATCAATGCTCAACATCTTGGTGAATTGAACAACAGCACCCAACATAATGATATTCGCCACTCGCACATTTCCCATATCTTGCGCCAAACCAGAAACAGGCAGAAGTACTTGCGTCACTTCAGGACGAGTCAAAACCGTTTTGACCATGGAGCTATTGACAAACAAAACTCCACCGTCTTTCAGTCCTTCCAAACTTGCTTGATAAATGCTTTCGCTCATGGCGACGCCAATATCAGCATCGGACTCAACAATAGGATTTCCAATAGGATCATCGGAAACAATAACAAAACCAGTAGAGTCTCCGCCACGCTGCTCAACGCCATAGGTTTGAGTCATGACCACTTGCTTGCTTTCTTTGATACCGGCATAGCAAGTCAGCTTTGCCATCAGAGCCGCACCCTGACCGCCGGAACCTGAAAATGCGCACTTATACTTCATCGTTTTTCTCCAATTCATTTTTGAAAACTTGCGGTTTGAAGTAACTAAGTGTCTCCTTGGCTGCGAAAGCATATGCATCAGGAACAGACAAATGCAGCCCTGTAGGACACGGGGAAATCACTTCTACAAAAGAAAAACCCAATCCTCTAACTTGGCATTCGAAAGCATTACGAATACTCTTTGCGGCCTTTTTAATGCTCTTCACATCAACCACAGATTCTCTTGCCAAATATGAAACACCTTGCATTGCACGCATCATTTCCGGCACCAACAAAGGATATCCATGGACTGCGACGTCTCGTCCAGTGGCGGTGGTTGAAGTTACCTGTCCAGGAATTGAGGTAGGAGACATCTGGCCTCCAGTCATACCGAACACCGAGTTGTTCACCATGATGCAGGTGATAGGCATGCCACGATTTGCAGCGTGCATAATTTCATGGAGACCAATAGCACTCGTGTCACCATCACCCTGATAGGTAAACACAATGTGATCAGGCAAAGCGATCTTGTATCCAATAGCTGACGCCGGAGAACGACCATGAATGGCTTCCATTGCATCAACTTCCAAATAATGATGAGAAAAGCCACCACACCCAATGCCAACGACTGCCATGGTCTTTTCACGTATTCCCATTGCCTCGATGGTTTCAGCCACCAAACGGGTGACAATACCATGTCCACAACCAGGACAATAGCTCGTAAGCTTGTCAAATTTTAATGTTTTTCCGTAATAATCTGCTAATGTCTGCATGTTACTCTCCCTCGAGCAAGTTGTTCGCTTCGCGGGTCATCTCCGCCAAAGTACACATAGGGATCTCTCCTCCAGTCTTACCCAGGAAATGAACGGGAACCCTTCCGTTCACAGCAAGACGGACGTCGTCAACCATCTGACCGTGATTCATTTCCACAACCAGAATTGATTTCACTGAAGCAGGAATATTTTCGAAAGCTTTATCCGGAAAAGGCCAAAGAGTTATAGGACGAATAAACCCGACACGCTTGCCTTTGGCTCGAGACGCCTCAACCAGGTCCTTACACATACGCCCATGGATACCAAAGGCGACGACCAGGACTTCTGCATCTTCAACCTGATCTTGTTCCCACATCTGTTCTTTGTCTGAAATTTCAACATACTTTTGACGCATCTTCTCATTCATCTCGTAGCCCTGCTCATGCGTATAGCTACCAGTGACAAGAAAACGTTTTGGATGATCAGCCGTGCCCGTAAAGGCCCAACTGGAAGTATCAAAATCTGCCGTATAATCATGTGGTTCTTCGAAAGAAGTTGTTTCAGTCATCTGGCAGGTGACACCATCAACCACAAACAAAACCGGATTGCGATATGTCATAGCCAATTTTATGCCATGAGGCATGAGGTCAGCAATCTCTTGTCCGCAGGAAGGAGCAAGCACAATAACTCGATAATCACCATGACCGCCTCCTCGAGTGGCTTGGTAATACGTACTCTGTGCACCGATAATATCACCATCACCGGGACCAACACGCATCGCGTCAAGCATGATACAGGGCAATTCTCCTGCAGCCATAAAACCAATAGCTTCCTGCATCAGTGTCATACCAGGCCCAGAAGTCGATGTAGCACCCAACTTCCCTGCACATGCATATCCAGCAAGGGCATTTGAAACGGCTAATTCACTTTCCATTTGAACCATTCGGCCACCATGTTCAGGCAACATTCTGGACGTATATTTCATGACGTCTGTCGCGGGGGTAATGGGGTAAGCAAAATGGCAACGAATACCGCAACGAATCATACTTTCGGCAAACGTTTCCGTGTTTTTTAAAAACAATGTTTCTTTCATTCCGACTCCTCACAGAGTTAAACGTATTGACCATATAGCGTTCCGGATTTGGCTTGTCCCGCATTGCGGTACGCTGTCCCGTTCTTGTGAGAGAACTACACGGCACACATTCGACCTGTCAATAATAAAATTCTGATCGTGAGTAAAAAATACGATATTAAATAGATAAATTGAATAAATTCGGTGGCTTCTACGTTTTAAATTAATTATACCACTTTCAAAGAAATATCCTACTTGTGATATTTTGAACAACCAATCAAAACTTTTAAAACAGCTAAACAGGATCATTCAAAATGGTATTTTTACAATAAAAAAAGATAATTACAAAAGACTTACGGAATGCATATCTTTTCTTAGATATCCATAACTCGTATAACTAAAGGGAATATTGTTTTAACAAACTCTTCCTGGGCACCATCAGACACAAATCTTAAAAAAAGTGACCATCCTTTTAAAAAAAGGAGGCAATTCAAAAAAATATTTATTGCTGACTTTGCATTTTGAGTTGCCCCAAAAATCTCTTTAGCAAGTACGCACTTCTGAAACGGACCAACCAAACGGCAAACCACAAAACAAAAAACTGCACACCATAACCGACCAAAGTTTGATCGAAAGGCATTTTGCAACCATTTTCGCAAGATCTAAGCATATGCAATGGGATAAAAAATCATTAAAAAAAAATCGCGGTCCTCTCTCAATGAATAATCAAATCCGCTCAACAAAGAATGAAGTGTCACAAATACCGATTTTTAAAACACACCACAGCCACACGCATCTCCAGACAAAAACCATAAAAAACGACCGGCAGGGAAAGCCTGCCGGTCTGAGGGGTGAGCTGATTGTATCCAAGGAGGTGGAGGTGTGACTGGAGGCTTGACTATGGGAATGCCTCAAGACGGATGATGGGGGCATCCCTCCTTGGAATCAGCTATTTGTTCGTTGTACATTCATCGATCAGATACAGAATATTCCTGTACGTCTTGTGCCCGTGAAGTGTCAGTCCGATCTCGCAGGTCCGCGAGGTGCTGTACCCTTCGACACAATTTCGTGTGCTCTCTTCAAGAGTGCGCAAGGCGGACGCGTTCAATTCCGGATGGGTAAATCCCTTGTCCCCGGAAAATCCGCAACAATAAATGCCTTCCGGGATAACGACTTCGGTCACACATTTTTCCGCGACCTGACGCAGCGTCTCGACCAGACCCATTTCACGGGTTGAACATGTCGGATGCAAGGCAACACTTCGGGTTTTCTTGGTAAAGCACAGTTTGTCCGCCAGGAATTTCAGGACAAATTCAGCCGGTTCATACAGGCCCAACCGTGTGTCCAGCGTCTTTCTCATACGAGCAAGACACGGGCTGGTGTCACACAAGACCGGGATGCTGCCATTGAGGGTTTCACGAAGCAGGACCGCATTCAATTCATCGGATTTGCGATCGGCTTGCTCAAACATCCCTTTTGTTTCAAAGGCCTTGCCACAGCACAGTCCATTGGTTTTATCCGGGATGATCACGGTGAATCCGGCGCGCTCCAACAAGCGGAGAGTCACATCGATAAGAGGTTCATTTGAATGAACACCGTCATCGGCATAGCCCATGGTGCGCACCGCGCATGAAGGGAAATACACGACCCGATTCTCACCCATGCCCCGCTTGGGAGCCGGAATGGACGAACCTCCGGTCAGATGCACGTCCCGCAAATCAGGCATGGTCATTCCGGTCATGCCCTTGACCAGCGGCGCGGTCTTGGTCGCCAGCGTATGGCCCATGAGTTTGTGTGCCGCAGAGGCCACATGCAACATGGATGATGCCGTTTTTTCGACCATTTTGAAGTGTTTTACGACCCAATTGGCCCGAGAAATTTCGGTCTCGCTCAGGGCTTCATGACGCAATTTTTTCATGTATCCGGCAATATCCAATCCCAGGGGACACCGCATGGAACACAGTCCGTCCGTGGCACACAGGTCACGTCCCTTGGCATCGAACAACCGTTGCCATTCCTCGGCCTTGGCCTCATCCCCGGAAGCGCGCAGGCTCGCGATGGCGCGCAGGATGTAGATGCGTTGGCGGGAAGACAGTCCAACTTCCTTGGACGGACAGACATATTCGCAAAAACCACAGTCCACACAGGTATCGACGATCTTATCCACCGGACCGGCGTACTTCAGATTGGTCAGATGACATCGAGGGTCGTCATTCAGAATGACCTTTGGATTCAACAGATTTTCAGGATCGATGACGTGTTTGAGATCCTGCATGACAGTGTATAAATCATCACCCCACTCCAGACGGACAAACGGTGCAACCGCGCGGCCTGTTCCGTGCTCGGCCTTGAGCGCACCGCCCAAGGACAACACCGTATCGCCGACCTCGGCAATGAGTTTGCCCATCCGAGCCAGATCTTCTTCCACATTCAGTCTGAGAGGGATCGAAAAGTGGATATTGCCGTGCAAAGCATGTCCATGCACACCCGATTCAGTAAATCCATGTTTGGCAAGAATTTCCACAAAGGAACTACACGCTTCGGGCAAATTCTCAATGGGGACACAATAATCTTCGGAATACGCGTACTCATCAGGAGCACGGGTTCCAGCCAAAATCGGGAACAAGGCACGACGGATATTCCACAGGGATTCGCACACCTCATGGTCTGTCACGAACTCAGGCTGAACCGCTACATCCACTCCGCTCAAGGCTTCGAGAACACGGTCCACATTTTCCTGCAATTTGGCATCGTCTTCACCACGAGTCTCCAGCAACAACGCGCATCCGTCGTCACCCAATCCCTGAAGGGAATCCGGAAATTCCGGCAATTGCATCAAGGCATTCAAGGACACGCAATTGAGAAATTCAACAGCGTACATGTCACACCCTTTTTCGAGGCGCAACACGCCCTGAATAGCCTCGTCAAGCGAGGTGAAACCGACCAACGCCGTGGCCCGCAACGGTTTGAGCACGCCTGTCCGAAAGGTGATGGAATGAATGAAGGCAAGGGTTCCCTCGGACCCGATGATGAGATGCTGCAACAGTTCGACCGGATCGTCGTAATCCGTGAAGGCATTCAAGCTGTATCCGCAGGTGTTTCGAATGGAAAATTTGCGGCGGACTTTTTCGTTCATCGCCTCGTCATTGAGAATCCGTTCACGGATATCGAGCAATTCCTGCAACATGGAGGCATGACTTTTCCTGAATGCGGCCACACTGGCAGCATCCTCGGTATTGACCGTGGTTCCATCTACCAGCGTGAAATGCAGCCCGGTCATCATATGGTACAAATTCTTGTCGATGGTACAGCTCAACCCGGCCGCGTTGGTGGACGCCATGCCGCCGATAAACGCACTGTTCACCGAAGAAGGGTCAGAAGTCATGAGCCGTTTGTACGGCACCAGAGCGGCATTGATATCCCCACCGACAACGCAACATCCGGCGCGTACCAGTTCGCCATTGTCAAGAATTTCAAGCTTTTTCCAGTGCGGACCAACAAGACGAACAGTCACGTCTTCGGCAATGGTCTGCCCACTCACACCGGTCCCCGCGCCACGAAAAGTCAAACTGACCTTGTGCGTATGGGAAGAGCGAAGCAACGCCGCCAATTCTTCCGGCGTGGTGACGTCAACAACGGCCTTGGCGATCGGTTCGAAAGGGCTTCCATCAACAGAATATGCCTTGACCAGCAATTCTTCTGTATGAACCCTTTCTTCAGGGAAGGTATTCTTGACATCGGCAATAAATACATCAATAGGACACATAGGAACTCCTTATGAAATGCATCGGGCGGGGGCTCCGACACTTTTCTGTACATATGAAAATGGTGTCTGCATCACGTTTCATTGTATGGTTCGGCGAAAATCGCCTCAGGACCCCCAGACGGAGTGCGATCCGTCTGGAGGTCCGCTCGCAACCTAAACGGCGTTATACCCGCATTCGAATGCCTTCACGTTTCCGGCTTCGAATTTCTCTTTTCCTTTTTTCCTGAACATGTCGTTCATGCCCTGAATACCGTCCTCCATGGAGAAGTCGCCAGCCAGCTTGATAATGGCTGCGGCTGCGATGATGTTCGCACCACGGGGCTGCTTGATTTCCTGAGCCAAAGAACTACAGGCCAAGGAGTAAACCGTGACGTCATCACGCACGTTCACATCGTTCTCGACCATGTCGCTGTTCACCACGATGATTCCACCGGGTTTCACCATGGAGTAGAACATCTCGAAAGACGGACCATTCATGGCCAGCAACAAATCGGGTTCTTCCTGAGCCGGATTGTAGATGATATCCTTGCCGTATTTAACCGTGCAGTTCGCTGTTCCACCACGCATGGCAGAACCGTAGGAAGGAATCCATGTGGCATTCTGGCCCTTGAAGATGGCAACCTGCGACATGACCAGACCGGACGTCAGGACACCCTGCCCACCGAAACCTGCGTATATTATCTCACGCATTCTAGTTCTCCTTCCTTTCCTTGAAGACACCCAGCGGATAGTAGGGAATCAGCTCTTCATCAATCCGCTTCATGGCATTCAAGGGGGTCATTTTCCAGTTGGTCGGGCACGGTGACAGCACTTCAATGACCGAATAGCCTTCACCATTGATCTGCGCCTCAAGACCATTCTTGATATACTTCTTCAACTTGTTGATATTTTTGGGAGAGGTCACGGCTCCGCGAGCGGCGAAAGCCACATCGAACTGGCTGGCGGCCAATTCCGGGAACTTCAGGGGATTCCCCGTCACTTCGCAATCACGACCCAACGGCGAGGTGGTAGTCACCTGTCCGGGCATGGTCGTCCAGCTCATCTGTCCACCAGTCATGCCGTAGTTGGTGTTATTGATGGAAATCATGGTGAAGTTCTCGTTGCGATACGCCGCATTGATGGTCTCGGCGATGCCGATACTGTATGCGTCACCGTCACCCTGATACGCGACAATGGTATTCTCGGGCTGTACCCGTTTCATGCCGGTGGCTACAGCGGATGCACGTCCATGGGGACAATGCAGCCGGTCAATGACCAGTCCGCCACCAAGCAGGCTGGAACAGCCAACGCCCAGCGCAAAGATGATATTCTGATCCTGCCCCAATTCTTCAAGGCATTCCGCGATGAGCCTGACGACAATGCCGTGTCCGCAACCGGGACAAAATGACATCGGATTGTCAATGATGGCAGGCACTTTTCTTGCTTTAGCCATTAGTAAGCCTCCTTGATCTCGCCGCTGATAATCTTGTGCAGCCCTTCCTTGGTGAACTTGATGGTCGGGATACCGTACACACAGGGAAGGCAGTACGAAGGCACGTTGCGATCCTTGATGGTTTTCTTGATGGTCAAAGCCACATCGTCGATGAGCTGGCCCGTGGCGTTCGCTTCAACGGAAATAATGCCCTTCACATCCTTGTTGATGTTTTCAAAGGCTTTTTCCGGGAACGGCCAAGTGGTGATGGGACGGATGAATCCGACCTTGTGGCCCTCGGCACGCAGTTGTTTAACCGCGCCCTTGACCGACCGGCCAGGCAGTCCGAATGCGACAAAGACGTATTCCGCGTCTTCCAGACCGTCTTCTTCCCACCGCTGCTCTTCGGCCTTGATGGTCTCGTGTTTCTTGTTCAGCGCGACGGCTTCAGTCATGGAATTCCGATCAAAGATACCGATCTTTTTGTAGGAATACTTGCCGTCAAAACCCCAGGGGTGTTTTTTCGGTTCAATGAAATCAGGCATTTCGCATGGTTCCATCATCTGTCCAAGGGCTCCCTCGGTCATCATGACGGTCACGATCCGATACTTCTCAGCCAGATCATAGGCGGGGGCCATGAGATCAACAGCTTCCTGAATGCTTTCGGGACACAGAACGATGCAGCGATAGTCGCCGTTACCGCCACCACGTGTCTCACGATGGTAGTCGCACTGCGCGGAATACAGAGTGCCCAATCCGTTGCCGTAGCGGACGACGTTGATGACAACGCAGGCCAGCTCTTCATCGGAAATGCAGGAAATACCTTCCTGCTTCAGGCTGATACCTGGACCGGATGAGGCGGTGAGCGCACGCACGCCACAGGCTGCGGCACCCATAACCATATTGATACCAGCGAGTTCGCTTTCAGCCTGGACAAAACTGCCACCGACTTCGGGCAACCGCTTTGACAGATATTCCATGATCTCCGTGGACGGCGTGATGGGATATCCTGCATACAGCTTGACACCAGCACGCACAGCCGCTTCGGCGATGGCATTATTTCCTTTTATCATGTCGGCCATTTACTTTTTCCCTCCAGCCTCGTCTTCCCGCGAGATCACATACACACCATCAGGACACATCGTGTAGCAGATGCCACACTTGATGCATTTGGCATCATCGACTTGAACAGGTCTGTGCCCTGCACTGTTTAATCTGTCGGAAAAAGAGAGAGCTTCATTCGGACAATGCGCAATACACAATCCGCATTCCTTGCATCTCTCTTCTCTGATTGTGAGAACATCCATAATACTTTCAAACCTCTGTGTTATATTATTCTGACAGCGAACAATTTAGTTCGTTGCTTTTTCAACCATCTTCGAAAGGCTCTTTTTATACTTGAAGGTCAGCAAGGCACTGACAACACCAACACAACTCATCACGATGTCGTAGGTGAAGATCATGGTGTAGGCTTCGTTCCCGTAGGTATCGATCCAGTTACCAAAAAGGATGAACTGGAAAAGATCGGGGGAATACCCGATGGCACACACGATACCGCCGGTGATGGCCGCATATTTCAAGGGAATCTGTACCTCGGAAGGCACGGCGAACATGGCTCCACGAGCGGTGAAGACAAAGGCGCTCAGCAACATCATCAAGGTGATGGCGATACCGATGGCCGTGTGCTCGGGCAGGAACATGATGGTCAGGATCACACCGATACAGGCAAGCCAGGAAGCCAGCAGGACCTTGGTGACCGAATTCATCTTATCTCCAAGATACCCACCGACCGGGCACAGGAAGAACCGAAGGCCATAGGTTCTGATGATGGCAAGTCCACCGGAAAAGACCACGGACACACCGAGAACATTGGTGAAGTATGGTGTGAAATAGGACAGGGAGCAGTACAGGGTATAGGTGGAAAACACGGCAATACCAGCGAACCAGGTGCCAGGGCATTTCAAAACGATAAAGAAATCCTTGAGTGTGATCTTATCTGAACTCTTGGCGGAAACGGCCTCGGCCTGCTTTTCCTTTTTGGGATCTTCAATCAGATAGTACAGGACGGCTGTACACAACACACCGCAGATCGAGAAAAAGATCAGCACGGCTTTGAAACCGAAAATCTCGTTGGCGTATTTGGCAAAAACAGCCAGGGCGATGGCATTGACAATGGTGCTGCCAATACCGGCGAAGGATTCGGCAAACCCGAAGACCTTTCCCTGTTTGGATTCGTCAACCAGCGAACGGACAATCTTGATATGCGCCGGGAACAACAAGAACAATCCGGTCACGGCAAGACCTGCAAAAATGAACACCGAAAACTGATAATTGAGATTGAACGCCCACAAAAGAGACAAGAGGGAGGTTCCCATCAGTCCGGCGAGATAGACTATTTTGTGGTTGTATTTATCTGAAATGATGCCGCCGATAGGCGCACCCGCAATATTCCCGATTCCAAAGATGGCGACCAGCGTCCCCAGTTGAGCATTTGTCGCGTCCAAGGCGTGCAAGGTGGTGTCATAAAAAACATACTGCACAAACGGGACTGCATAAGTGATGGCATACCCCATGCCAATAAAGAAGAGGACAATGAACGTTTTAACGTTGAATCCTTTACTTTCCTGCATCAATTTCTCCTCAAGTTAAAGAATGAACAAAGAGCTATGACTGAGCCAAAAGGCAGGCGAGAGCGATGGAATTGATCTTCACTTCAGCAGTGTCTGACCGAGATCCGAGCACCACTGGATGAGTCGTTCCAAGCACGACACCTGCCCATTTCGCATGACTGAGGGTCAACCAGGACTTGCCAAGCGCATTCCCGGTTTCAATGTTGGGAGCGAGAATCAAATCGACCTCACCACTGATGGCACTCTCAATGCCCTTGTGTTCCGCTGCGTGACGATCAAACGCCACATCAAAGGCGATCGGTCCTTCAATCACGCACCGGGGGAGTTCTCCCTGTTCGGCCAGTTTCACCAGCATGTCGGCGTCAACCGAGGCCTGAATTTTCGGGTGAACGGTCTCACTGGCAGCCAACGCGGCCACGTTCGGACAATCCAGACCAAGGCGGTGCATGGCGCCCAAGGCATTGGTGAGAATCGCCTGCTTCTGATCCGCATCCGGAGCGGTGTTGATCCCGCTGTCGCTGCAATACACCAGCTTGTGATATTCCTTGAGTTCATAGACGGCCAAGGCACTGATGAGGCTTCCGTTTCGAAGTCCGGTCTCCCTGTTCAGGATGGCGCGCATATACGTGGCGGTGCTGATGACGCCTTTCATGAGCACATCCGCCCGGCCGGATTTGACCACTTCAACCGCAACAGCCGCGCACTCGTCCACATCGTCACACGGCACCACTTCAAACTCGGTCAATCCGACTTCGGCAGCCAGATCGGTGACGATCTTTTCATTGCCAACCAAAATCGGCCGCATGAATCCCATATCCACGGCGAGCTTGACGGCATGAAGCAGTTCCCCATCCTGGGCCGCAGCAACACAGACCGTGTACTGGCGTCCAGACGAAACTTTTTCCATCAACTCGGTAAAATCCTTCAACACAATAAACACTCCACTTCAGCTAGTAGGTTAATATCTCTTCGGCTCCGCCCATGACGCGCAATGCGCCAAGAGCCAATGCTGTCATTTCCTTTTCACCAGCGATGACTTCAAACTCGGCCAGATACCCGACCTGCTCCTTCAATTTGCTGACAATCAAAGCGGAATGAGCGATTCCGCCTGTGATGATGATACGGTCAACGTCACCGCTCAGTGACGCTCCATATGCAGCGATTTCCTTGGCGGTCTGATAAATAAAAGAATCAAGTATTTTCACAACCTTATCATCTTTTTCCAAATATCTATTCTCGATCTCCATCATGTCCTTGGTTCCGAGGTAGTCGAACATGCCCGCCTTGGTGCTGATCTTGTTCACCATCTCCTTGCGGGTGTATTTGCCGCTGTAGCACAACTCGACCAGCGGGAAGCTCGGCAGTCCGCCGCAGCGTTCCGGAGAAAACGGACCGTCACAACGGCCACCACTTCCATCGATCATGCGCCCCTTGCGGTGCGCGGCAATGGATATGCCGGACCCCAGATGGGCCACGATGAAATTAAAATCCCGATACCCACCGTTGAGCCGTTCAGCGGTTTCCCGGCACACGGCCTTCTGGTTGAGTGCGTGCATCCAACTGGATCGACTGATGTCGGAAATACCGGAAATCTTGGCAATATCGAGGAATTCGTCCACGGAAACAGGATCCACGATAAACGCGGGCACTGCGATGGAATCAGCGATATCCTTGGCAATGACCGGCCCGAGATTCGAGGGATGCTCACCATTGATGGCATTCCGCAAATCCTCGATCATGGCGGCGTTCACTTCATAGGTGCCGCCCTCGACCGGCTTGAGCAGCCCGCCCCGACCAACCACACAATCGAAATCCTCGATCATGTGGTCATTCTCCCGGAGCACTTTGACAATCAGGTCCTTGCGGTAGCGAAACTGGTCAAACACAGTGTCAAAGTCATGCAACTCGGACTCCTTGTGGATGACGTTTTCGCTGAACAGCTCTTCCTGATTCTCGAAAACAGCGATCTTGGTGGACGTTCCACCAGGGTTGATAGCGAGTATCTTCACGATAATTTCTCTTCTGTGTTTCAGTTATTTGGTCCGACGTGACGTCTGAACCAATTCCGTTATTTCACTCGCAACCGCTTTCAACCGGGTTACGACATGGTCTATGTTCATCTGCTGAATACGTTGGGATGGACCAGACACACTCATGGCAGCAATGGTTTCGCCCTTCTTGTTGAAGACAGGCACGCCCACACAAATGAGGCCCACTTCCTGTTCCTCGTTATCCAAGGCGTATCCCTGCTTTTTGACCGTTTCCAATTCCTTGGCCAAATCTTCATAATTTCCAATAGTATTGGGAGAATATTTGACGAATTCATACTTTTTCAAAATGGCGTCCGAAATATCCGACGAAAAAGCGAGCAGGCATTTTCCCACCGAAGAACAATAGCATTTGTTCTTTGCGCCCACTTGTGGACTGACAGACAACTTGTTGTCGATCGCATCTTCCTTGACCACCACGACGCTATGATATGATTCGGCCGAAGACCGTTCCAGGACGGAAACATTCACTGTTTCCTTGAATTCCAGATTGAGTTTTTTCACGAACGGCACAAAGACGTCATAGAGCGTGATTTTGTTGGCCATGGAAAACAGGCTGACACCCAAGGTGTATTTCCCGGTTTCAGGATCCTGCTGCACGAAGTGCCGGTCTTCCAATGTGGCCAACGTCCTGAATATGGTACTTTTATAGATGCCCATATCCTTACTGATGGTGGAGATACCCACCGGGTCCTTTTGACTGTTGATGTACAACAAGACATCCAAAGCGCGTGCGACGGAACTGATGATATTCGACATTGCCTTTTTCCCCTTCTTTACGAAACTGAGCTATTGCAGAAGATCCGATTCTTTCTGCATCTGAATGAGTTTTATCAAAGAAAACGCAGAACCAATTATCACAAGTGTGATAGGTGCTCCACCCAAATAAGTCAGCGTTTTCATTCCATCAAGGCCTGAAAAGGCCAACATGATGAATGCCAACGTCCCGATCATCACGCCCCAGGCGACCTTCAGGGCAGGCGGAGCCTCCTGATTGGTCACCGAAAGGTTCTTTGTGGTCAGGGAAGCCATGGCGTTGGTGGTGGAATCCGCAGCCGTAATAAAGGAAATAAAAACCGCAAAAAGAAACACGGGGATGATAAAATGGGCCAAAGGCAAACTTCCAAGAAGGATATACACGGCCTCATCAATGCCGGTGGCAATGCTGCCCTGCAAATCGATGCCGCCCACAAGTTGTTGCCAGATAGCGGTACTGCTGAAGACAGACGCATGGATGAACACGCAGACCATGGGCAACAGCACATTGACGGAAATGAATTCCTTGACGGTGTAGCCCTTGGAAATCCGACCAAGAAACAATGCGGAGATAGGTGCCCAAATCATGTAGTTGGCAAAAGAAAACACGGTCCATTTCTGCGGCCAGGAGTCCACACGAAATGAATCCGTGAACAAACACCGTTCAAAGAAATGCGCCACAAAGGACCCAAAGGATTCGACACTGAAATCGAGAATGAACACCGTTGGTCCCACAATGAACACGATGGCCATCAGGCCGAACAGCAACTTGGCATTGAGTTCGGACAAAATCCGCATCCCTTTCATCAGGCCGCTGACAGACGAGACAATACAAATCGTCATGACAATGATGATAAGGATTCCCCAGGTCTTCGGAGAACTCTCAATGGCCGGAAAAAGTTTTGAAAGCCCACCGGACAGCATCAGGACTCCGGTTCCGAGGGACGTGCCCATGCCCAATGCCAGGGCGTACAGTGAAATGATGTCCACGACCTTGCCCAAACCGCCGTTCGCCCGTTCACCAAGAAGGGGATAGAGAATGGACCCAAGGCTGAAGGGTCGCTTCAAATTATAATAACAAATGGCGAAAACGAGTGCGGGAAGAGCGTTGATGGAATAGGGAACCAATCCCCAGTTCATATACATGGATGCGAGCGAAAATTTTGCGGCTCCATAGGTATTTGCTTCAAATCCGAGAGCCAACGGAGGGGCGAGCATATCCTGGAGCGGTTCGACGATGGGCCAGAACAAGATATTGATGGCGATAGTGGTACACAGTGTTATGGAGAACCACTGCCATTTACTCAATACAGGTTTGGCTTTTTTACCACCAATAACAACGTTACCAAACTGAGAAAAAAAGGCGATGCCTATCAATACCAAGCAGAACAATCCTGTAATTGAAAAAAGCCAACTAAAATTTTTTAAAATGAATGTTTGACCCGTTGTAACAACTGCACCGAATATATCTGGAAAAATAAGTCCTATAATCACAGAAAGAGTAATGAGCGAAAATGGTGTCCAAAAAACAATTCCATTCAGTTCTTTATTCGATATCGAATCACTACAGTATTGGGTTGAAAGGCTCTTTGTATTCAAAATTATCTCCTTGAATAATTTTGTTTCGTAAAATTCAAAAAATAAATGCTCTTTTTTTTGTATTCTTCAAATCAACCTTTTTTTCTTTTTTTAGAGGGCCAAGTACAATCAAATTTTGTATTCTTTCATCCTTCGTTCCACTCAGTAGAACGACGTTCTAACTTTCGACGACCCTGCAATGCACGATATATCAAAACTAGTCAACCAGTTTTCTCAATTTTCTTGACACAAAAATATTGCAAAATAGAACAGCGTTCTGAAATTAAAGACATTTTCCAAACATTGTTTTTATTTGCACAAAGTCCGGCTATACAACGACGCCTTTTTTTGATGCATCTCTCCCCCAAAAGACATCCGGATGCCATCCATGCAATTCCCCACAAAAATACCATGTCGGCACTCCAAGGCTTAATCTGGTAACAGTACCAGTAAAAGTGAAGCTCAAAGGAGGCCGACATGGCTAGGATTAAAATATCATC